>JBOHAK010000090.1:0-3181 GCA_050697795.1 Gaiellaceae bacterium | reverse complement strand
GCGACGGCCAGAGCCGCGAGCACGGCCGCCGAGAGGAGCAGGAATATGCGCTTCACGGGCATTCCTTTCCGAAAGTGGATCAGCGCGCCGTACGAAAGCAGGGCGCTGTATGGAAGCCGTGGCGGTTGTGTAAAGCGCTCGTAAGGCTTGCTACATGCCGGGCAGGCGGACGACGCGCTCGCAGTGCTCGACGACGTCCTGCCTCCGGACGACCGCCCGGTCGTTCCCCATGCCGCAGTTCACGTGATCGACGGCGTTGTCGCGCTCGATCGCGATGAGCTCGTCCTCGTCATCGCCGCCGAAGAGGTCGTCTTCACCCGGTCCCGCCCACATCCGGTCGAGGCCGCCGCCGCCCGTCTCCGTCAGCGTGTCGTTGTGCGGCCCGCCGAGGAGCCAGTCCCTGCCGGTGTTGCCCTGGAGGGTGTCCCTCCCGTGGTGTCCCCAGAGGATGTCGGCCTCGCCCCAACCCCAGATGATGTCGTCGCCTCCGAGACCGAGGACGTACGTCCGGTCGTTCCACTTTCCGCCGTCGCTGCTGGACATGTCGTCGGGGCCCGCCGTCCCGCGGCGCAGCGTCCCCGCCGGGGTGCGCCGGCCGCGCAGTCGCCGGACGCTCTCGCAGTTGATGTACCGGTCGCCGGGCCGGACGACCGCGCGATCGATGCCGCCGCCGCAGTCGACGCTGTCGATGTCCCCGTCGTCGGTGTCCATGAGGACAAGATCGTTGCCTGAGCCCGCGTCGACGACGTCCGCGCCCCACTCGCCCCGGATCGTGTCCCGCCCGGATCCCCCGAGGATCGTGTCGGTGAGGCCGCCGCCCCAGATCGAGTCGTTGCCGGCGTCGCCGAGGAGGACGTCGTTCCCCTCCTGGCCGTAGATGGAGTCGGCGGCGCCACCGCCTGACACGGTGTCGTGACCCGCGCGCGTGAGGATGACGTCGCGCTGGGCCGTGCCGATCAGGGTGTTCGAGCCCCGGTTGCCGACGATCCGCTTCGCCCCCGCCGGCGAGACGAGGGTGAGCAGGAGCACGAAGCTGAGTGCTACGAGAAGTGGCCGCAGGTGAAATCCCTCCCGACAGACGGTAACGCGCGCGGGCCTGGATTTCCAGGGGGCACCGCGTCGGGCGCAGGCCGTAGGCTACGCCCATGCACACGATCGAGCTCACCGACGAGGAGCTCCGCCTCGTCCGGGCCGCGCTGACCTCGTACCTGGAGGACTTCGGCCACGAGGAGGCGGACCTCCTGCGCGCCATCAAGGCCGTCCTGGCCAAGCTGCCGCCGCCGGCATAGTGGCCCTTCAGCATTACCTGGAGGGCCGCTAAATGGCGGTCCTCGACTCGCGGGCCGACCGCGCGGCCGAGGAGTACGCGGCCAACCGGGCGCGCATGGAGGCGCTCGTGGCCGAGCTCCGGGAGCGAACCGAGCAGGTCGCCGCCGAGCGCCCCGAGGGGAGCGTGGAGCGCCACCGCTCCCGCGGGAAGCTCCTCGCTCGCGAGCGCGTCGAGCGGCTTCTCGACCCGGGCACGGCCTTCCTCGAGCTGAACGCGCTCGCCGCCTGGGACGTGTACGGCGGCGACGCGCCCGGCGCGGGGATGGTCACGGGCATCGGCTCCGTCGAGGGCGTCGAGTGCGTCCTCGTCGCCAACGACGCGACCGTGAAGGGCGGCACGTACTACCCGCTCACGGTGAAGAAGCACCTCCGCGCCCAGGAGGTCGCCGAGCAGAACAACCTGCCCTGCATCTACTTGGTGGACTCCGGCGGCGCCTTCCTGCCCCTCCAGGACGAGGTCTTCCCCGACCGGGAGCACTTCGGCCGCATCTTCTTCAACCAGGCGGTCATGTCGTCCGAGGGCATCCCGCAGGTCGCCGTCGTCATGGGCTCCTGCACGGCCGGGGGCGCCTACGTACCGGCCATGAGCGACGAGACGGTGATCGTGCGCGGGACGGGCACCATCTTCCTCGGCGGCCCGCCCCTCGTGAAGGCAGCCACCGGCGAGGAGGTGACGGCGGAGGAACTGGGCGGCGCCGACGTCCACTCGCGCGTCTCCGGCGTCACCGACCACTACGCGGTCAGCGACGAGCACGCCCTCGCGCTGGCCCGCCAGATCGTCCGCAACCTGAGCCGGCGCAAGCCCGACCCGCCGTGGGACGTCATGCCCGCCGAGGAGCCGCTCTACGACCCGGAGGAGCTGTACGGGATCGTCCCCACCGACTACGCGAAGGGCTACGACGTCCGCGAGCTCATCGCGCGGCTCGTGGACGGGAGCCGCCTGCACGAGTTCAAGCCGCTCTACGGCGAGACGCTCGTCTGCGGGTTCGCCCGTATCGAGGGCTACCCGGTGGCGATCCTCGCGAACAACGGCGTGCTCTTCTCGGAGTCGGCGCTCAAGGGCGCGCACTTCGTGGAGCTCGCCTGCAAGCGCCGCGTGCCGCTCCTCTTTCTCCAGAACATCACCGGCTTCATGGTCGGCAAGGAGTACGAGGCGGGCGGGATCGCCAAGGACGGCGCGAAGCTCGTGACGGCGGTCGCCTGCGCGCAGGTGCCGAAGTTCACGGTCATCGTCGGCGGCTCGTTCGGCGCCGGCAACTACGGCATGTGCGGGCGCGCGTACGGGCCGCGCCAGCTCTGGATGTGGCCGAACGCGCGCATCTCCGTGATGGGCGGCGAGCAGGCCGCGACGGTGCTCTCCGCCGTCGGCCGCTCGGACCCCGACGAGATCCGGGCGAAGTACGAGCGGGAAGGGAACCCCTACTACTCGACCGCGCGCCTCTGGGACGACGGAGTCATCGACCCTGTCGACACGCGCCGCGTCGTCGCGCTCGGGATCTCGGCGGCGCTGAACGCCCCCATCCCGGAGACGACCTTCGGCGTCTTCCGGATGTAGCTACGGCAGCGGTTCCGGGTCGAGGGACGGCGCGGGGAGCTCCGGGAGCGGAACGGGCACGAGCTCGCCGGCGGCGGGCACCGTCGCCTCGGGGAGCGTCGCCGGGGCCTCGGGGACCGGCGGGAGCTCGATCGGCGGAGCAGACGGGCTCGGCGTCTGCACGGGCCCGGCCGAGTGCGCGGGCGCGGGCGGATTCGCCGCATTCGGGTGCGGGCGCGGCGACGCCGCGTCCGTGCGCTCGGGGGCCGGGGTCGCGGGCCGCGCGACGGCGAGCGCCGGGGCGGGCCGCTGGAGCGC
>JBOHAK010000089.1:0-8280 GCA_050697795.1 Gaiellaceae bacterium | reverse complement strand
AGGGCATGCTCGAGTTCGTCCGGGCCGGCAGCTATGTTTTCGATTACGGCAACAACCTGAGGGGGGAGGCACACGAGGCAGGCATAGAGGACGCGTTCACATACCCGGGCTTCGTCCCGGCCTATATCCGGCCGCTCTTCTGTCGCGGCGTCGGGCCCTTCCGCTGGGCGGCGCTGTCGGGAGCACCCGAGGACATCGCGGCGATCGACGGGGCGCTGCGAGACCTCTTTCCCGACGACCTCGTCCTGCAGCGCTGGCTCCAGCTCGCCGCCGAGCGCGTCGCGTTCCAGGGGCTCCCGGCCCGCATCTGCTGGCTGGGATACGGCGATCGAGCCAAGGCCGGTCTCGCGATGAACGAGCTCGTTCGCAGCGGGCAGGTGACCGCCCCGATCGTCATCGGCCGGGACCACCTCGACTCTGGCTCGGTCGCGTCTCCGTACCGGGAGACGGAGGCGATGCAGGACGGCTCCGACGCCATCGCCGACTGGCCGATCCTCAATGCGCTCCTGAACACCGCCGCGGGCGCGACGTGGGTGAGTGTGCACCACGGTGGAGGTGTCGGGATCGGCAACTCCCTCCACGCGGGCATGGTCGTTCTCGCGGACGGCACGGACGCCGCTGCCGAGCGCCTCGAGCGGGTCCTGACGACCGATCCGGGGAGCGGCGTGCTCCGCCACGCCGACGCCGGGTACGAAGAGGCGCTCGCGGCGGCGCGCGAGCACGACCTCCGCGTTCCCGGCCGTCCCGACTAGCGCTCGCCACGTCAGGGTCGAGCCGACGGGCGGTGGCGCCGAGCCTCCTATTTGCTCGCTGCCGTGGAGTACGGTTCGGCGGCGATGGCGGCGCTGCTCCTCCGTGACCTCGACCAGGTCGTCTCCCCCGCGGGAGAATCGGCTCCGTTGCGCGGTCGCGCGCTGGGCGAGGTCGCCGTGCTCGAGCGTGGCTACGTCCTCTGCGAGGGCGCCCGGATCGCGCGCGTGGGCGCGATGGCCCAGCTGGCGGCCGTCGACGTCCCGACCGACGTCGTCGAGCTCGACGGGAGCGGATTCTCCGCCGTGCCGGGGCTCGTCGACTGCCACACGCATGCGTGCTTCGCCGGCGACCGGGTGGAGGAGTTCGCGCTCCGCGCGGGCGGCGCCTCCTACGAGGAGCTCCACGCGGCGGGCGGCGGCATCCTGGCGACGGTCCGCGCCACGCGCGCCGCGGGGGAGGAGGGGCTTGCGCACGCGCTCGAGCGGCACCGCGGCTGGATGCTGGCCCACGGAACCACGACGTTCGAGGCCAAGTCGGGCTACGGGCTCGACCGCGAGACCGAGCTGGACCAGCTGCGGGCGATCGCGGCCGCCGGCGGAGTTCCGACGTGGCTCGGCGCCCACGCAGTGCCGCCGGAGTTCGCCGATGCCGACGAGTACCTGGACGAGGCGCTTCGCGAGGTCCTCCCGGAGGCGGCCGGGCTCGCGGAGGCTGCAGACGTCTTCCTCGAGCGAGGCGCGTTCGACGCGGCCCAGGCCCGCCGCTACCTCGAGGCCTGCGCGGCCGCGGGCCTCGCGCTGCGAATCCACGCCGACCAGTTCACTGAGGCGGGCGGAATCCCCCTCGCCGTCGAGCTGGGCGCCCGCAGCGTGGACCACCTCGAGGCCACGGGGCCCGACGGCGTCCGGGCGCTCGGCCGGAGCGACGTCGCGGCCGTGCTCTTGCCGGTCGCCGCTCTCTTCCTCGGACGGCCGATGCCTCCTGCCCGCGCCCTCGTGGACGCGGGCGCGGTCGTCGCGTTGGCCACCGACTTCAACCCGGGCAGCGCGTTCTGCGAGAGCCTGCCGGTCGTCATGAGCCTCGCCTGCACGCAGCTCGGGCTCACGCCGGCCGAGGCGCTGGCCGTGTGCACGGTGAACGCCGCGCACGTCCTCGGCCGCTCGGACCGCCTCGGCCGTCTGGCCCCCGGCTACTCGGCGGACATCGTGCTGCTGGAGGCCTCCGACTGGCGCTACCTGGCGTACCATCTGGGGGGAGAGGACGTGGCCGTCGTGGTGAAGGAGGGACAGGTCGTATGGGAGCGCTGACGCGGTGAGCTGGTGGATGCCGCTTGCGCTGATCGCGGCCGGCCTGGCCGGCCTCGCGATCGCGTTCGGCCTGACCGCGGGCCGTCCCCGCTCGGATCCGGCGGCTCAGCCCGCACCCGTGCACGGCGCCCCCCGCAAGTCGCGCTATCGCCAGGACAACGACCTCGTCTGGAACCCGGCTGCCTTCGTCGCCGCCGCAGGTCTCGTCGGCCTCCTCGTGCTCATCGCCGTGCTGATCGAGGTGCTCTAGCCGGTGGCGAGCAAGAAGCAACGCCGGCGGCGAGAGAAGCTGCAGCGGCACGAGTACGAGTACGTGCTCGAGACCGAGGAGGGCGAGGAGATCCCGCTCGAGAGCCCGCGCGGAACCGAGCGGGCACGGAACGGCAAGGCGCCGGCGAAGGAGCCGGCGGGCCCGCTCGACCGCCGCGGGCGGCCGGCTCAGAAGCCCTCGCTTCAGCGGGTGCTGAAGCGCTCGGCCATCTTTGCGCCGCTGATCGCCGCCTTCATCCTGTTCACGACGCGCGACATCACGATCGCCGGGCTGATCTTCAACGTCGTCCTCCTGCTGGCCTTCTTCATGCCGTTCACGTACTTCGTCGACCTCTTCGTGTACCGCATGCTCATGCGCCGGGCGGAGCGCGAGCGCGGCCAAAGGCCCGGCTAGGCCTGAGCCTGGGCTTTCTCCTGGCCCCGGTAGTGTCCGGGGCCAGGCCACGGCGCGAGCATGAGGAGGATCTTCGCGCCGCCGTCGCTGCGAAGCGAATGGCGCTCGTCGGGGAGGAAGCGCACGAGGGTCCCGACGGGGCCGTCGATCTCCTCGTCGCCGGCGCGGAACGTCACGAACCCGTCCACGACGATCACCCAGGCATGCTCCTTCACCTGGTGGTCGCCGAGCCCCTGTCCCGGCTCGAGGCCGACGAGGACGGCGCGCGCGTCGTCGGCGCTGCGGAGCACGACCGGTGAGCGGCTACCACCCGGCGTCTCGATCTCCGCGAGCCTCCACGCCTCCATCCGGGGCCAGTCTAGCCGGGGTCCTGGTCCGGTTTCGGCCACTAGACTCCGCCACCGATGGGCCTCGACGTCGAGCAGCTTCCTCTGGGCGCGTTCCAGTCCAACTGCTACGTCGCCCGGCATCCGGGCGCCGGCGAGGCTGTCGTCGTCGACCCCGGCTGGCCCGGGGAGTCGCGACGGATCGAGTCCGCGCTCGCCGGCGCACGCTGCGCGGCGATCCTTCTCACCCACGGCGACATCGACCACGTCGCCGGCGTCGCCGAGCTGGCGGAGGCGACGGGAGCCCCAGTCCACATGGCCGAGTCGGAGCGCGACCGGCTCGAGATGATCGACGACTTCGTCCCCGCCGGGATCGACGTGACTCTCCGCTCGCACTCGCCCGAGGTGCTGCTGAGCGGAGACGAGCAGCTCGAGCTGGCCGGGATCCGCTTCCAGACGCTTCGCGTCCCCGGCCACACAGCCGGTCACCTCGCGTTCGCCGCAGAGGGCTGCCTCTTCTCCGGCGACGTCCTCTTCGCCGGCTCCGTCGGGCGCACGGATCGGCCCGGCGGGAGCTGGGATGCGCTTCTCGACTCGATCCGGAGCCTCGTCGAGCGCCTTCCGCCGGAGACCGTCGTCTATTCCGGGCACGGGCCGGCGACGACGCTACGCCGCGAGCTGGAGACGAACCCGTTCCTCGCCGACCTCCGCGCCGCGGCCCAGTGAAGATCGAGGCGCCGCGCGGCACGCTCGACGTCCTTCCCGCCGACCAGCCCCGTCGCGAGGCCGTCCTCCGGGCGGCAGGCGAGGCGGCGGCTCTCGGCGGCTACGGTCGCATCGTCACGCCCACCTTCGAGGACACCGAGCTCTTCGCGCGCACGTCCGGGGCGGGCTCCGACGTCGTCCACAAGGAGATGTACACGTTCGAGGATCGCGCCGGGCGCTCGCTCACGCTGCGCCCGGAGGGGACGGCGCCGGTCGCGCGCGCCTACATCGAGCACGGCCTCCACCGGCAGCCGCAGCCGGTGAAGACCTTCTACACCGGCCCGATGTTCCGCTACGCGGCCCCGCAGAAGGGGCGTTACCGCGAGTTCTGGCAGATCGGCTTCGAGGCGATGGGCTCCGACGACCCGGCCCTGGACGCCGAGCTGATCCAGCTCTTCACCGAGATCGAGCGTCGCGCGGGCATCCGCCACACGCGGCTGGAGCTGAACTCGATCGGCGACCGCGAGTGCCGGCCGGCGTACGTGGAGCAGCTCGTTGCGTACCTGGCCGAGCGGCGCGACGAGCTCGACGAGGAGACGGCGCGGAGGGCCGAGGTCAGCCCGCTCCGTGTCTTCGACACGAGGAACGAGGCCGTACGAGTCGTGCTGGCGGGCGCGCCGACGATCGGCGAATCGCTCTGCGCGGCCTGCCGGAGCCACTTCGCCGACGTGCGGGCCTTTCTCGACGCGTACGAGATCGAGTACGTGCTGGTGCCGACCCTCGTCCGCGGGCTCGACTACTACACGCGAACCGTGTTCGAGTTCGTGAACGAGGGGCTGGGCGCGGCGCAGGCGACGACCTGTGCGGGCGGGCGCTACGACTACCTCGTCGAGGAGATCGGGGGGAATCCGACGCCCGGAGTGGGGTGGGCGGCCGGCGTCGAGCGGCTGGCGATGTCGAGCGAGCTCGAGCTCGAGAGCCCGGGCCTCGACGTCTTCGTGGTCTGCGACGACCAGTCCGACCGGCCGCGGGTCCTCGCCCAGGTCGCAGAGCTGCGCCGGGCCGGGCTGCGATGCGACGTCGACTATGCCGGTCGGTCGCTCAAGGGCCAGATGACCCAGGCGGGCCGAACGCGCGCGCGCACGGTCGTCCGGGTCGCCGGCGACCGGGCGGCACTCCGCGTCGACGGCGAAGACGTCGAGGGCGACGTCCCGGCCTCCGAGCTCGCCTCTGCCGTCTTGGGGCACCCCGGCCCACCACCCGCTTACGAGCCTAACGCCAAGAAGCGCGCGCGTGGTGCACCAGACGTGACGGAAGAGGAACATTCTCGATGAGCTGGCGGGACCTCATGTGCGGCGAGGTGCGGCCCGAGCACGTCGGGCAGCGCCTCGCGCTCGCCGGTTGGGTCGACACTCGACGCGATCACGGCGGCCTCGTGTTCGTCGACCTCCGCGACCAGTCCGGCCTCTGTCAGCTCGTCGTCAACCCCGAGCGAGCGCCCGAGGCCTCGGCCGCCGCGCACGGGGTGCGCAACGAGTTCGTCCTCCGCGCGGAGGGCGAAATCGTCAGCCGGTCGCCGGAGAACGTGAACCCGGACCTGGCCACCGGCGAGGTGGAGCTGCAGGTCGACCGCCTGGAGATCGTTTCCCGCTGCCCGCCGCTGCCTTTCCAGCTCGACGAGGAGGGCGTCGACGAGACGCTCCGCCTGCGCTACCGCTGGCTCGACCTCAGACGACCGCGGATGCAGCGGAACATCCGGCTGCGCGCCCGCATGGTCTCGATCATCAGGCGCGTGATGGAGGGAGACAGCTTCCTGGACGTCCAGACGCCGATCCTCTTCAAGCCGACCCCGGAGGGGGCGCGTGACTTCATCGTCCCGAGCCGGCTCCAGCCCGGACGATTCTTTGCGCTGCCGCAGTCGCCGCAGATCCTGAAGCAGCTGCTCGTCATCGCCGGGTTCGACCGCTACTACCAGATCGCGATCTGCTTCCGGGACGAGGACCTGCGCGCCGACCGGGTCCAGGAGATCACGCAGCTCGACGTCGAGATGGCCTTTCCCGACCAGGAGTACCTCTTCGCGCTCATGGAGCGCATGTGCGCCGAGGTGTGGCGGGAGTGCAACGCCGAGGAGATCGAGGCGCCCTTCCTCCGCATGACGCACGCGGAGTCGCAGGCGCGCTACGGGAGCGACAAGCCTGACCTGCGCTTCGGGCTCGAGATCGAGGACGCGACCGCGGCGACGCGCGGGTCCGAGTTCGGCGTCTTCGCGAACGCGCCTTGCGTGCGCTTCCTCCGCGTGCCGCAGGCGTTCTCCCGCGCCGAGCTCCAGCGCCTCGAGGAGCTCGCCAAGGAGTGGGGGGCGAAGGGCCTCGCCTACCTCGTCTTCGACGAGGAGGGTGAGGTGCGCTCGCCGATCGCGAAGTTCCTGGCGGAGGACGAGCTCGCGCTCTTCCGCTCGGAGCCCGGGTCGACCGTGCTCTTCGCTGCCGACGACCCGGCGACGGCGGCCCGAGTGCTCGGCGCGCTCCGGCTCCACCTCGGTCGCGAGCTCGGACTCGTGGAGGAGGACGCGTGGCGCTTCGTCTGGATCACCCACTTCCCCATGTTCGAGCGGGACGAGGAGGTGGGGCGGTGGAAGGCCGTCCACCATCCCTTCACGCGCCCCGCGCCCGGGGCGGAGGAGCTCGTGGCGACCGATCCCGGCGCTGCGACCGCGCTCGCGTACGACCTCGTCGTGAACGGGATCGAGATCGGCGGCGGGTCCTACCGGATCCACGAGCCCGAGCTCCAGGCTGCGGTCTTCGGCACTCTCCAGCTCAGCGAGGAGGAGCAGCGGCGCAAGTTCGGCTTCCTGCTCGACGCTCTCTCGATGGGCGCGCCGCCGCACGGCGGGATCGCGTTCGGCATCGAGCGGATGCTGATGGCGCTCGGCCGGGAGCCGAACCTGCGGGACATGATCGCGTTCCCGAAGAACCAGGCGGGCGTCGATCCGATGAGCGGCGCGCCCTCCGAGGTCGAGGAGGAACAGTTGCGAGAGCTTGGAATTCAGCTCCGTGTCCGGCAGGACTAAAGGAGGCCCTGCCGTCCAGCCGATGAGGAAGGGCATACTTCAGTCGATCCCGCGCTCAGACCGCGGAGGGGAGGCGTAGCGAACATGTCCAGTCGAGAACCAGGTCGGGCCCAGCCGGGCCTTACGCCTCTGCCCAGGCTCGAGGACCTGCCCGCGTCCACGGAGGGGTACGACCGCGCCAAGGTGCAGGAGGCATTCGACGCCTTCAGGCGTCACGTCACGTCCCTGCAGGCCAATCTGCGCGTGCTCCAGGCCGCGCCGAAGAGCGCGAGGTCCGAGCCGTCGGGCCACGCAGTGCGCATGGACGCGCTCCACATCGTGCGCGCCGCCGCCGAGTTCGCCGACACGATCGAGCGCGACGCCCAGGAGGCCGCCGCCAAGCAGGTGGGCCGCGCGGAGCAGGAGATCCGCGAGAAGCAGATGGAGCTCCACCAGCAGGAGGCCGAGATCGCCCGGATCCGTCAGGAGACCGAGCGCCAGCGCAGCGAGATCCTGAGCACCTCGCGCAAGGAGGCGCGGGAGATCCTCACGAAGTCCAACCGCGACGCGACCGCCGAGCTGCGCGAAGCCGAGTCCCGCGGCAACCGGCTCACCGAGCAGGCGCGGCATCAGGCGACCGAGCTCACGAACTCCGCGCGCGCCGAGGTGGAGCAGACGCTCGAGTGGGCACGCGCGCAGGCGGAGGTCATCGTCCAGCGGGCGCGCATGGGCGCCGAGCAGCTGCTGTCCGCGGCCGGCCACGGCGACCCCGCCGTGCAGGAAGCGGTCGACGCGATCGTCCGCGCCGCCGAGGCGACGGTCGAGGCCCAGCGCGGGCCTCAGCAGCCCGAGACGCCCGCGGTGCGGTCACCGGCACCGGCAGCGGAAGCCCCGGTCGCCCCGCCCCAGCCGGCGGCTCCTGAAGCAGAGGAAGGGGCCGCCCCGGTCGTCGGCGAAGCGCCCGCGGGCGAGACCGACCAGGACGACGCGGTGGAGGCGGGACCGGCCGACGAGGACGAGCGCCCGGGGCCCTCGTAGACGGGCGGCCCGCGCCGGAGCGTGCCTGACAGGCGCTCGATCTTCCGCCTTCTCGCGCTCGCGGGCTTCCTCCTGACCGTCGCGCTGGCCCTCTGGCTGGCCGAGCTGCGCCCGCTCTACGTGATCATCGTCATGGCGGCCGCGCTCGCGGTCGCCTGGGCGGTCGAATGGCTCTCGTGGCGCCAAGAGGTGCCGCGGCTCGTCGCCGAGGGATCCGCGGAGGTCGACGCGGGCGACGCCGCCGAGGCAGCAGCGTTCCCGCCCGAGTCGGAGGAGGCACCGGCGGGGCCGCCCGTGCCGGTCGAGCCCGCGCCGCCGCCGTTCGAGCCGCCGGCGCCTCCGCCCCCGCCGCCCGTTCAGCCTGCAGGGGAACCGACCGTCGAGCCCGAGCCGCCGCCCGCCGCGCCTGAGCCGAAGCCGCCGCCGCGACCTCCGCTC
>JBOHAK010000088.1:0-5361 GCA_050697795.1 Gaiellaceae bacterium | reverse complement strand
GCGGCCAGCGATCCTCGCGGGCCAGCACGAGGGCGAGCACGAGGAAGCCGAGCCCGCCCGTCCAGAGCGCCGCGGCGATCACGTGCGCGATGTCGGACGTCAGGGCCAGCTTTCCGGCCGTGCTCGCGTGCCCCGAGAACGACGGCGTCAGCGCCATGCCCGCGCCGAGCACGAGCGTGAGCGCCGTGAGCGCCCGGCGGTCCCGGCTCTCGCTGTGGCGGAGCGCCATGGCGGTGAGCGCGAGCGTGGCGGCGAGCGCCGCCTGGACGAGCATCATCTCCCCGTAGCGCGTCTCCAGGACCGTCGTGAAGACGTTCCACCGGAAGGCGTCGAGGATGCCGAGCCCGCCCGCCGCCGCCCCCTGGAAGAAGATGTTCAGGAGGGCGACGAGCGCGAGTGCCGTCGCGAGCCCCGCGAGGACGCCGTAGAGCCGGCGCCTCACGTGCCATGGAGCGGTCGGCAGCGCGATCACGAGGACGACCGCGCCGCCCAGGGAGAGGAGGAGGAGGGCGAGGTCGAAGAACCGTCCGCCCGTGAAGAAGACGTCCACCGTGGTCGAGGTACCGGTGAGGGACTCGACCGAGATCCCGCCGGGCTGGACGCCTCGCTCCTGGACGTGGAAGACGAACGCTCCCGAGATCGGGTCCGAGTCGGCCGAGATCCCCCGCCACGCGACGGTGTACGTGCCGCGCTCGAGCTCCCCCTCGATGTCGACGCCGACGCGGCGCGCATCGTTCGGCAAGACCCGGTCGGCGTCCACCCGGTTTCCCTGGCTGTCGAACACCCGGATGCCGCCGAGCGACATCTCGACAGGCTCGTTGAACCTGAGTTCCACCCGGCCGGGCGCTTCCTGGACGACCGCGTCGTTCGCCGGCTCGGTCCCGAGCAGCACGGAGTGCGCGAACGCGCTCGGTACGAGCACGGCCGCGGCCGCCGCCGCGACGGCGAGCGCCACGGCGAGTCGTCTCAGATGTGCTGTCAGTTGCTGACCGATCTTCCTCTCCTCCTTCCCTCGCTCTGAAGGCCGCACCCGTGCGACCCCCCCGAACGTCAGAGCTGGCGGTTGAGAGGCGGCGCGCGTTGCCCGCGCGCCCCGATCAGCGTCGGGCTGGTCGGAATCCAGACAGCGCCTGGCAATGCGAGGCTGGCGTCCGGTGCGAGCCTCGGGCGCGGCGGCGAGCCCAGGTGGCGGGCGACAGCGTCCGCCACCGCGAAGAGCGCGCGCGCCGCCAGGAGCGCGGCGAGCGCGAAGGGGAGCTGGAGGAGGAGCCCGGCGATGAACGTCGGCTCGAGCGCCGCGAGCAAGAGGGTGTCGTGGTGGAGCGCGCGCTCGACGTGCTCCTGGAGGGCGAAGCCGAACGGCGGCGCGAGCGCGAAGAGCCAGAGAGGGGGTCGGTCGGCTCGGCCGGCGCTCGCGAGGACGCGCCCGGCGAAGCCGACGACGACGAGCGCGGCGCAGAGCGAGCCGACGAGCGCCGGGTCGAGGTAGCCGTGGCCCGTCTCCTCGAGCAGGTGCTCGCGGCGCCCGCCGTGGGGCTCTGCCACGCGGTAGGCGAGCCCGTGCGCGGCGAGGCCGCCGGCGGCGGCCAGGCCGAGCGACAGGAGCCACGCGAGGCGGTCGCCCGCTCGGGTCACGCGCGCTCCACGCAGGATGCGACGTGGTGCTCAGAGCGGCCTCGTCCATGCGCCCCGGGCGCCCAGGTCGATCCTGTCCAAGTTTTTCCGCAGGTCGTCGCAGCGACCCGAGTCATCGGTTTCCCCCTCTTCTCCCGGGGGATACGCCGTCGGGCGTGTCCCCGGTTTGCACCTACGCGAGGTGCAGGGAGGGAGGAGCCCGCTGCCCGTGGGCGCGGTCGAGCCGGAAGGCCCGGGCGGATACGGCGCGCGGTGGCTCGTAGCGCTCGGGCTCGCGGCAGCCGACCGAAGCTGCCGGCGGCGCCAGCACGCGCGCGACGCGCTCGGCGAGGCGGAGGATTCCGCTTGCGCAGGCGACGGCGACGAGCGCGAAGGGAACCTGGACGAGCAGCCCGACGAGCACGACCGGTGCGAGCATGACGCCGCGCGAGAGCGTGGAGGCGAGGGACGCGGACCCTGCCGTGAGCGGCTCGGCGAGCGCGTGACCGGCGAAGCCGAGCACCGGCACGACGCCGAACATCCAGAGCGACCGGCCCGAGGCGCGCTGCCAGCGCAGCCCGACCGCGGCCGCCGCGGCCAGCGCTAGCGCGAGCGCCAGGCAGAGCGCGAGCGAGGTCGGCAGGTAGCTCACGTAGCCCTGGAACGCGGACTCGCGGAGCTTCGCCTCGCCGGGCATCACGCTCTGGTGGGCGACGGCGTGCGCTGCGGCCCAGCCCAGACCGGACAGGGCCAGCAGGAGTGGCACGATGAGGCGGCGGCGCCTCACGGTAGAGGCGATCCTAGACCCCTCAAGCGCCGGTGACAAATTGCATCAGTCGTCCTCGGGCGGTCTGCGCAGCCGCTTCGTCCGGCCCCGTAGGCGCTTCCCTCCGAGGCGGCGCTCCCGCGAGGCAGCCGTCGGCTTGGTGGGACGGCGCGGCCGCTGCGTCTTCAGGCCTTCCCGGATCGCCCCCGCCAGCCGCTCCAGGGCGAGCTCGCGGTTTCGCCACTGGCTGCGCTCGTCCTGGGCGACGGCCCGGACGACGGGGCCGACCCGGTCGCGCAGCCGCTCCTTCTGCGCCTCCGTGAGCGTCGCGGAGGCCTCGACGTCGAACACGGCCTCGACCCGCGTCTCCGTCTTCTGCGCGTGCTGCCCGCCGGGCCCGCTCGAGCGGGAGACGCGCAGCTCGACCTCCGCGAGCGGGATCGCGAGCCCTCGGCGCACCTGAATAGACTCGGGGCGCATGGCGGCGATTCTGCTCGACATCGACGGTGTCCTGCACGTGTCGGGCGTGCCGATCGCGGGGGCGGGGGAGGCGGTGCGGGCGCTCCGCGCCGACGGCCACCGGCTCCGCTTCGTCACGAACAACACCACGCGCGCCCGTGAGCGGCTCGCCGAGGAGCTCCGCGAGGTCGGTATCGGAGTCGCTTCCGCAGAGCTCTCGACCACCCCGCTCGCGGCCGCCGGGCTCCTCGCGGGCAGGCGCGTCCTCGCGCTGACCATGGCGGCGGTGCGGGATGATCTCGTCTCGCGCGTCGAGCTGGTGGACGACGGCGCGGACGTCGTCCTCGTGGGCGGCGCGGACGAGACCGACGAGAGCGGGCGGGTCTTCTCGTACGAGAACCTGAACGGCGCGTTCGCCGCGCTCGAGAGCGGCGCGAGCCTCGTCTGCCTGCACCGGAACCGCTGGTGGCAGACCTCGCGGGGCCCGCTCCTCGACTCGGGTGCGTTCGTCGCAGGCCTCGAGTACGCCGCCGGTGTCGAGGCGCAGCTGGTGGGCAAGCCCAGCCGCGCCTTCTTCGAGGCCGCCCTCGCCGAGCTCGGCGCCTCTCCCTCCGAGGCTGTCATGGTCGGCGACGACGTCGAGGCCGACGTGGGCGGCGCCAAGGCCGCGGGCCTGCGGGCGATCCTCGTCCGCACCGGGAAGTTCAGGGAGCGGACGCTCGCGGCGGCGGAGCCGAAGCCGGACGCCGTCGTCGACTCGGTCGCCGAGGTGCCCGGGTTCCTGCGGGAGCAGGGCTGGTGAAGGTCGGGCTGGACGTCATCGAGATCGAGCGCATCGGCCACGCCCTGGAGCGCTACCCGAAGTTCCGCGAGCGCTGCTTCACGGCCGCCGAGCAGGAGTACTGCGACTCGCGCGCGAACCCGGCGCAGCACTACGCGGCGCGCTTCGCCGGCAAGGAGGCGGTCGGCAAGGCGCTCGGCTTCGGGGTCGCGCGCGCGTTCGCGTGGAAGGACGTCGAGATCGCCGGGCGGCCCAAGCCGTCGGTGCGCCTGTCGGGCCGCCTGGAGGCGTGGGCGCAGCGCGTCGGCGCGGGGGAGCTCGACCTCTCCATGACTCACTCGCGCGGCATCGCAGCCGCCGTCTGCGTCGTCGCGGATGCGCATGTGGACTGACCTCTACACCGCCGAGGAGATGCGCGCCGCCGAGGCCGCGTATCGCGGGCCGACGCTCGAGCTCATGGAACGCGCCGGGCGCAAGGTGGCGGAGGAGATCCTCGGGCGCTATCCCGAGGCTCGCCGTGTGGCCGTCTGGTGCGGGCCGGGCGCGAACGGCGGCGACGGCCTCGTCGTGGCGCGCGAGCTCGCCCGCGCACGGCGCGCGTGTGTCGTACGGCTGCTCGGCGCCGAGGAGAAGGTGACCGGCGACGCGGCCGTGAACCTCCGCCGGGCGCGCCGCGACGGGATCCCGTTCGTGGAGAAGCCCGGTGCCGCCGACGTGGTCGTGGACGCCCTCTTCGGGACGGGGTTCCGCGGCAAGCCGCGCCCCGAGGCCGCGCGCGCCATCGAGCAGATGAACGGCTCGGGCACCCCGATCGTCGCCGTCGACCTCCCGTCCGGGGTCGACGCCTCGACCGGGTGCGTGGAGGGGGCGGCCGTGCGCGCCGCGCTCACCGTGACCTTCCACGCGCCCAAGGTCGGCCACGTCGTCGCGCCGGGGCGCTTCCATGCCGGGACGCTCGTCGTCGCCGACATCGGGCTTGCGAAGGCCAAGACGCGCACCAGGCGCGCGACCGCACGGATTCTCGAGCTCGTGCCGCGCCGTCGCGAGCAGGACAACAAGTACACGGCCGGCTCCGTGCTCGTCGTGGGCGGCTCGACCGGCCTCACGGGAGCACCCTCCCTGACGTCGCAGGCGGCGCTGCGCGCCGGCGCCGGGATCGTGACCGCCTGCGTCCCGGCCTCTCTGAACGCCGTCTTCGAGCAGCGGCTGCTCGAGGTGATGACCCGGCCGTGCCCGGACGTGGACGGCACGATGACGAGGGACGCCGTCGACACGATCCTGGCCGCGGCGGAGCGGGCCGGGGCGGTGGCGCTGGGGCCCGGCCTGGGGCGGACGGAGGACGTGCAGGCGCTCGTCGGCCACCTGCTCGACCGCCTCGACAAGCCGGTCGTCCTCGACGCCGACGGGCTCTGGGCGCTCGTCGGGCATCTCGACTGGGTGTTCTCGCGCGACGCTCCGACGGTGCTCACGCCGCACGCGGGCGAGCTCGGCCGCCTCGTCGGGCGGCCCTCGTCCTGGGTCGATGCGAACCGGTTCGACGCCGTGCAGTCCGGCGCCGACGACACGGGCGCGGTCGTCCTCCTCAAGGGCGCGGACACGCTCGTCGCCGCGCCGGGGCGCGGGCCGGTCGTCGTCGATCTCGGAAACGCCGGGCTCGCGACCGCCGGCAGCGGAGACGTCCTCACCGGCGTGGCGGCCGCGTTCCTCGCCAAGGGCATGGACGGCCCCCTCGCCGCGGCCG
>JBOHAK010000087.1:0-3043 GCA_050697795.1 Gaiellaceae bacterium | reverse complement strand
GTGAACGGGAGCCAGCTGTTGGCCTGTGGGGTGGCGAGGCTCTCGGCGGTGATGCGGACGGCCTCTGGCGGGAGCGGCAGGTCCGTGTCGAGGTTCTCCATGCGCAGCACCGGCCACTCCGGGTGCGCCTGGGGCTCGTCGGCGGCCGCGGCGACCCGGTCGATGCCGAACCCGCGGATCGGGTCGAGGCGCTTCGCCCGCTTGATCATCGGCGCGAGTCTAGTCAGCCGAGGCGGGTAGGGTTGCGCCATGAAGGTGGGCATCGTCGTCCCCTACTCCTGGTCCTTCTGGGGCGGTGTCCAGGAGCACGCCGACCACCAGGCGCGCGCGCTACGCCGGCTCGGCGCCGACGCGCGGATCATCATGGGCCACGACCCGCCGGGCCGCCTGACCTGGCTCCTCCACCCGAAGCAGGGCCGGCACACGCGGCCGCCGGACTACGTGCTCCCGGTCGGACGCTCGGTGATCGTCCCGGCGAACGCCTCCCTGCCCAACATCATCCTGAGCCCCAACGCGATGCTGAAGATGAAGCGGGTCTGGGCGGAGCAGGACTTCGACGTCGTCCACGTCCACGAGCCGTTCGCGCCGATCCTCTCGGCCTTCGCGCTCGCGACGGCGCCGTGTCCGGTGGTCGTGACGTGCCACTCCGCAGGCGAGCGGCTCGGCTGGTACCCGCTCGGGAGGGCGCTCTGGGGCGTCGTCGCGCACCGCATCGATCACAGGATCGCGGTCTCGGACTCCGCGGCGCGGGCCGCCGAGCCGTACGTCGGCGGGCCCTTCGACGTGATCCCGAACGGGATCGACCTGCCGCCGGTCGCGGAGCCGGCTGGCCGCAACGGCAACGTCGTCTTCATCGGGCGCAACGAGCCCCGCAAGGGGCTGCCCGTCATCCTCCGCGCCTGGCCGCACGTGCACGCGCGCACGGGCGCGCGCCTGCGGCTCGTCGGCGCGGAGCCGCTCTCGGTCCGCTGGCTGGCGCGCCGCCAGGGGTTCCCGCTCGACGGGATCGACCTGCTCGGCGGGCTCTCCGAGGAGGAGCTCACCGCCGAGCTGCTCGCCGCGAGCCTGCTCGCCGCGCCCTCGCTCGGCGGCGAGAGCTTCGGCATGGTGCTGACGCGCGCGTTCTCGTGCGCGACGCCGGTCGTCGCCTCCGACATCGAGGGGTACGCCGCGGTGGCCGGCCCGGAGACCGGCATCCTCGTGCCGCCGGGCGACGCGGATGCGCTCGGCGCCGCGCTCGTCGAGCTGCTCGAGGACGAGGAGCGCCGCCGTGCGCTGGGCGCGGCCGCGAGGCGGGCCGCGGAGCCCTACTCGTGGGACCGGATCGGCCGGCTCCTCCTGGACGTCTACGAGGGGCTCGTGACTCCGGCGGGGAGGGTGAAAGCGGCGGCGTGACGCGCCTCCGACTGCCCGAGGGCCGCTTCGGCCGCCTCCTGCTCGTCCTTCTCCCGACGCTCCTGATCGTCGCCCTCGTCGTCTGGCGCAGCCCCGACGCGAGCCTGCTCGAGCGCGCCTTCCGCGCCGTGGAGTGGAAGTGGGTCGCGGTCGCGGTGGTTGTCAATCTCTTCTCGGTGATCGTGCGGGCGCGCGCCTGGAACGTCGTCATCCGGCAGTCGATCCCGCCCCCCTGGCCGCAGCCCCGGGCGGTGTTCTCGGCCTTCTCCATCGGCCTGCTCGCGAACGCCGCGCTGCCGGGGCGCGTGGGCGAGCTCGCGCGGGTCGCGGTGGTCACGCGGCACGTGCGGCGGCGGCCTGGCACCTGGGCGACGATCGTGGGGACGGTCCTCGCGCACCGCCTGTTCGACGTGGTCGCGGCCGTCGTGCTCGTCGTGTTCACGCTCTACACGGCGCCCATCCCCAGGTGGGCGGAGCCGGTGCTCGCCGGCGCCATCGGCATCGGCCTCGGGGTCCTCATCACCGCCTTCCTGCTCGCGCGCAGGCAACACCTTCCCGTCGAGGACGAGCTCGGCGCGCTGCGCCGACTGCTGCGCCTGGCGCGGCAGGGGCTGACGGTCCTCCGCCGGCCGGGCCCCGCGGTGGCGGCCCTCGCGCTCCAGCTCGTCGGCTGGGTGGCGCAGCTCGTCGCCGTCTACACGGCGATGCTCGCCTTCGGGATCAGCCCGTCCATCCCGGAGGCGGCGCTCGTTCTCGTGATCATGAACGTCGTCGGGCTCTTCCCCTTCTGGCCCGGGAACGTCGGGCTCGTGCAGGCCGCAATCGCGGCCGCGCTCCTGCCCTACGGCGTGAGCTACGGCCACGGGTTCCTGTTCGGGATCGGGCTCCAGGCGATCGAGGTGTCCGTCGGCGTCGGCCTGGGCTTCTTCTTCCTGGCCCGCGAGGGCTTCACCTTCGCCATGCTCCGGCGCATGCCCGAGGTGACCGACGTGGACATCGACGAGGACGAGCGCGTCGAGCGAATCGCGTAGCGCCGTTCTCGCTCCGAATGCGCTGAAGGGCGTGCTCTCGGCGCGAGAGGCGGCGGACGCGCTCGCGCGCGGCTTCGCCCGGGCGGGCGTGCGGGCCGAGCGGCTGCCGATCGCCGACGGCGGCGACGGGACGGCCGAGGCGCTGCACGGCGCGCTGGGAGGGGAGTGGCGCGAGGCGGCCGTCTCGGGCCCGCTCGGCCGGGCGGTCACGGCGCGCTTCCTGCTCCTTCCGGACGGCCGCGCGGTCGTGGAGGCGGCCGAGGCGATCGGGCTCCGGCTGCTCGCGCCGGACGAGCTCGACCCGCTCAGCGCGTCCAGCCGCGGCCTCGGGGAGCTCCTGCAGGCGGCGGGCGGGACGGGGGCCGCCGAGCTGCTCGTCGCGCTCGGCGGCACGGCGACGGTGGACGGCGGCGCCGGCCTCCGCGAGGTCCTGACCGGGCTGCCGCTGCCGACCACGGTCGCCTGCGACGTGGCGAGCCCGCTGCTGGGCGAGCGCGGCGCCGCGCGCGCCTTCGGCCCTCAGAAGGGCGCCTCGCCCGACCAGGTGGAGGAGCTCGAGCGCCGGCTCGCCGGCATGGCCGAGCTCGCGCCGTTCGCGGAGCTGCCCGGCGCGGGAG
>JBOHAK010000086.1:0-8478 GCA_050697795.1 Gaiellaceae bacterium | reverse complement strand
CTCGTCGAGGTGGACGGGCGGCAGGCTCTCCCGGAGCGGCTCGTCACGAAGACACCGAGCGATCTGCTCTCCGACGAGCTCGAGGTCTTCGGCCGCGACCGGATCTATGAGGAGGCAGTACGGAGCTTCTCGTCGCGGCCGACCTAGCCGGGCTCGCGGCCGGCTGGATCGCCGAGCGGGCCGGGGCGGCGCGTCCGTTCCGCATCGCGCTCACAGGAGGGTCGACGCCGGGCGCGGCCTACGAGCGGCTCGCCGGGCTCGAGCTCGACTGGGGCTCGTGGCACGTCTGGTGGAGCGACGAGCGCCTCGTCCCGCCCGACCATCCGGACTCGAACGAGCGGCTGGCCCGCGAGACGCTGCTGGAGCGCGTCCCGATCCCGGAGGAGCAGGTCCACCCGCTGCGCTCGGCGGACCTCCCGCTCCCGCGCGCGTTCGACCTCGTGCTGCTCGGCGTCGGAGCGGACGGCCACACGGCCTCGCTCTACCCCGGCCACGAGAGGGAGCTCGCCGACCCCGGGCCGGTCGTCCACGTCCCCGAGCCGGGCATGCCGCCGCCGCACCCCCGGCTGACCTTCTCGCTTGCCTACGTGAACGCGCAGCCGCTCGTCGCCTTCCTCGTGGGCGGAGCAGGGAAGCGCGACGTCGTCGCCCGGATGCTGGCAGGGGACGAAACGCTCCCCGCCGCCCGCGTCCGCGCCGCCCGCACCGTCGTCCTCGCCGACGAGGCCGCGGCGCCCCAAGCCAAGTAACACTGTGTTACTTGGCCGCTCGGGCAAGCGCGGCCTCGAGGGCTGCGCCGGCGGCGAGGACGAGCCCGTCGGCGCCCGGGCGTGCCATGATCTGGAGGGAGGCAGGAAGCCCGTCCTCCGCCGCGCCGCAAGGGAGCGCGAGCGCCGGCCAGCCGAGCGCGTTGGCCGGGCGGGTGAGCGAGATCATGCGCTCGCGCAGCGCCAGGTCGCCGATTCCCACCGGCGGCGCCACCATCGGCATCGTCGGCGTGAGGAGGATGTCGAAGCCGTCGAGGGCCGCGACGGCGCGGTCCCGGTAGGTCTCGCGCTCCGCGCGCGAGGCGGCCACCTCCTTGTCGGAGACGGCGAACGCGCGCTCGAGCTTGCGGCGCACGTTCTCCCCGTAGAGGTCGGCGTGCGCGGCGAAGAGCTCGCGGTGCACATCGGCCGCCTCGGCCTGGAAGGCGGGGTTGACGTCGCCGGGAAGCGGGAAGTCGACCCGTGTCCGGCGTGGGAAGAGGGCGGCGGCCGCCTCCACCCGCTCGCGGACGAGCGGGTCGGCGTGCTCCGTCCACGCAACGGCGGCCGAGACTTCCTCCAGCGACTCCACGAGCCCGCTCGAGTGGACGAAGACGTCCATGACCTGGGCGCACGTGGCCACCTCGCGCGCCATCGGGCCGACGGTGTCGAAGCTCGACGCGAGCGGGAAGACGCCGTCCACGGGCACGACTCCGTGCGTCGGCTTGAAGCCGACGATCCCGCAGCAGGCGGCCGGGAGCCGGATCGAGCCGGCGCTGTCCGTCCCGAGCGCGACGTCGCAGAGACCGGCGGCGAGCACCGCCCCGTTCCCGCCGCTCGAGCCGCCCGGGATACGGCTCGCGTCGAGCGGGTTGACGACCGCGCCGAAGTGGGGGTTGTCGGAGGTGATCCCGTAGGCGAACTCGTGCAGGTTCGTCTTCCCGACGACCGCGTAGCCCGCTTCCTCGAGCCTGGCCACCGCGCTCGCGCTCCGTGACGGCACGTTCTCCCGGAAGATCGCCGACCCGTAGGTCGTGAGCAGTCCAGCCGTGTCGATCAGATCCTTGACGGCCAGCCGGATGCCCTCCGCCTCCCGCGCGGGCCGCCCCAGGAACGCGTTGAAGGCGTCAGGCGAGCGCGTCGTAGATCACCGCGACGAGGACCGAGCCCACGAGGAGGAGCAGGGCGACCCCGAGGAGCAGCAGCCCGAGGCGCATGTTCTTCTGCGCGAGCTCCGGGTCCACCTAGCCCACCAGGACGGGGTCGATCGCCATCGCGACGAAGAGGAGCGCGAGGTAGGCGAGCGAGTAGCTGAACAGGCGCCGCGCCCGGGCAGGCGTCGTCTCCCGCTGGAGGGCGAGCGCGAGCGCGAGGAAGAGGAGCCCGAGGACGAGCGCCGAGAGAAGGTAGACGAGGCCGAGCGATCGCCCGAGCACGGGCAGCAGCGTGATCGCCACGAGCACGACCGAGTAGAGCACGATCGAGCGAGCCGTCTCGCGCTCGCCGCGCACGACCGGGAGCATCGGGATCCCCGCCGCGGCGTAGTCGCGCTTGATGAGGAGCGCGAGCGCCCAGAAATGCGGCGGCGTCCAGAAGAAGACGATGAGGAAGAGCGCCAGTGCCGTGAAGCCGAGGTTCCCGGTCGCCGCCGCCCACCCGACGAGCGGCGGCACGGCGCCGGCGGCGCCGCCGATCACGATGTTCTGCGGCGTCGAGCGCTTGAGCCAGCGCGTGTAGACGATGACATAGAAGAGATTTCCGGCCAGCGCGAGCAGCGCGGCGAGCACGTTCACGAAGCTCGTCAGCACGACGTAGGAGAGCGCCGAGAGGGCGAGGCCGAACTCGACGGCACGCTCCGGCGGGACGCGCCCCGAGGCGACCGGCCGGCTCGCCGTGCGCTTCATGTGCGTGTCGATGTCGCGATCGAGGACGTGGTTCAGTGCGCTCGCGCCGCCGCAGGCGAGCGCGAGGCCCCCGAGCGCGGCGAGGGCGAGGCCGGCCGAGGGCAGGCCGCCCGCGCCCACGACCATGCCGCCCGCGCCCGTGATGAGGAGGAGCACCATGATCCGCGGCTTGGTCAGCGTGACGTAGTCGCGCCAGGAGCCGGCCGCCACCGGCGTCCCACCGCGGAAAGCGAGCGCGGCCGCCACCGCTCCAGCGGCCAGAGCCACGGCCCCGAGTGCCACGTGGAGCCACGCCGGCGCCCCGATGAGCGCGGCGTGCCCGGCGAGCGCGAAGAGGAGGAACGCGGCCGCCGCGGCGCCCAGCAGGTCGCGCCGGTCCCGGTGCGCGAGCCGCGTCGTCAGGACCGTGGCCGCGAGGAGGGCGAGCGTCACGTGGGCGGCGACGTCGTGGGCGAGGCCCCACTGCCCCGTCGCCACCACCGCCGCCATGCCGACCGTCGCCGCGACGGCGGTCAGCCGCAGCCAGGGCCCCGGGCGCGGAGTCATGGGCCGCGCTCCCGGAGCCGCTGCCTGAGGTCGCGGAGCGGGCGCGAGCTCGACGCGTAGGGAACCCGGTCGAAGTTGTGCGCGGCGGGGGGCGACGTCGCGTACCACTCGAGCGTGTCCGCGCCCCACGGATCGTTCCCGACGCGGGGCCCGCTTCGCCAGCTCTTCGTCATGTTCCAGATGAAGACGAGGATGGCGATTCCCATGAGGAAGGACCCGAGCGAGGACACGAGGTTGTACCACTCGAAGAGCCCTTCCCGGTCGTAGGTATAGATCCGCCGCTGCATGCCCATCAGCCCGAGCATGTGCTGGGGCAGGAACGCAGCGTTGAAGCCTATGAACATGAGCCAGAAGTGGGCGACTCCCAGCCGCTCGTCGTACATCCGCCCGGTCATCTTCGGGAACCAGTAGTAGATCCCGGCGAAGATCCCGAACACGGACCCGCCGAAGAGGACGTAGTGGAAATGGGCGACGACGTAGTACGTGTCGTGCGTCTGGTAGTCCACGGGGAAGGCGGCGAGCATGACCCCGGACAGGCCGCCCATCGTGAAGAGGCCGATGAAGCCGAGGCAGAAGAGGAGCGGGGCGCGAAACCAGAGGTGCCCGCGCCACAGCGTGGCGAGCCAGTTGAAGATCTTGATCGCGGTCGGGACGGCGACCGAGAACGACGTGATCATGAACCACGCCTGGAGCGCGTCCGGCATCCCCACGGTGAACATGTGGTGCGCCCAGACGAGCATGCTCGCGAAGGCGATGCCGATCGTCGAGAACGCGACCGCCTTGTAGCCGAAGATCGGCTTGCGCGAGAAGACGGGGATCACCTCGGAGAGGATCCCCATGGCCGGCAGCACCATGATGTAGACCTCGGGGTGGCCGAAGAACCAGAACATGTGCTGCCAGAGCACCGCCCCGTTGTCCCCCGTGAAGAACGACGTCCCCGCCTGCCGGTCGAGGAGCAGGAGCGTGACCGCCGCCGAGATCGTCGGGAGGACGAGGACGAGGAGGACCGAGAAGGCCTCCATCGCCCAGACGAAGAGCGGGATGCGCATCCAGGTCATTCCCGGCGTGCGCATGTTGTGGATCGTGACGAGGAAGTTGATCGCGCCGGCGAGCGAGGAGAGGGACGTCAGGTGCAGCCCGAGGATCCAGAGGTCCTGACCGGTCCCGGGGCTGAACTCCTCCGTCGAGAGCGGCGTGTAGGCCGTCCACCCCGAGCTGGCCGCGCCGCCGTCGGCCAGGAAGCTCCCCAGGATGACGAGCCCGCCGAGCAGGAAGAGCCAGTAGGACATGGCGTTCAGACGCGGGAACGCCATGTCGCGCGCCCCGATCATGAGCGGCACGAGGTAGTTCCCGAAGCCCGCGAGGATCGGGACGACGAAGAGGAAGATCATCGCCGTCCCGTGGATCGTGAAGAGCTGGTTGTAGTCGTCCCGCGTGACGATGTCGCTGTTCGCCTGGGCGAGCTGGAGCCGCATGAGCAGCGCCATCACGCCGGCGGCGAAGAAGAAGAAGAACGACGTGACGATGTAGAGGATCCCGATCCGCTTGTGGTCGACGGTCGTGAGCCACCCCGTCACCCGGCCTTCGCGCCACGAGGGAGCGAGGGCCTCGCTCCGGACCGCCATCAGCGCGACCCTCCGCCGTCCTGCTCGGGCGGCGCGAGATCCTCGTTCGAGCGGACGTACTCGATCAGCGCCTCCACCTCGAACGCGGGCCAGCCGCGTCCGACGGGCGGCATGTAGCCCTCGAAGCCGGGCGTGTCGAGGCCGTCGTTCAGAAGCGTCCTGAGCGCCTCCGCGTCGACGAGCGTGCCGTTCCGGGCGATGGGCGGGCCGAGATCGCCCTCGCCGGCGGGCCCGTGGCACTTCGCGCACGTGCGCTCCCAGCTCTGGCGCCCGAGCGCGAGCTGGGCGTCACCCGCCTGGTCCTGTCCGCTGAGCCGCTCGATGCGGCTCGCGTACTCCTCCTGCGAGACGACCTCGACCGTCGTGGGCATGACCGCGTGCAGCACGCCGCAGAGCTCGGCGCAGTCGCCCTCGTACGTCCCCTCCCGGGTCGGGCGGAGCAGGAGCTCGTTCACCTGCCCCGGAATCGCGTCCTGCTTGCCGGTCAGCTCGTGTACCCACCAGCTGTGGTTGACGTCGAAGGAGACGAGCACGAGCTTCACCGGCCGGTCGACGGGCAGGACGAGCGTGTCGAGCGAGATCTGGCCGTCCGGGTAGACGTACCGCCAGTAGAACTGGTGCCCCTCGACGCGGACGACGAGCTCGTCGGAGCGGTCGCCCCCTGTCGCGTGCACGGCCGGCGTCCGCACGAGGACGACGACCGCGATCACGGCGAGGATGACCGCCGGGATGATCGTCCAGATGATCTCGAGCCTCGTGTTCCCGTGGATCTGCGGGCCCTCGGCGTCGGCGGGCGTCGCGGGGCGGCGCCTGAAGCGCAGGATGAAGAGGACGAGCGCCGCCTCGACCGCGACGAACACCACGGCGCAGATGCCGAATACGAACCAGTAGAGCTGGCTGATCGCCTCGCCGCTCGGGCTGGCCGGATCGGCCGGCGCGAGGCCGCCGAGGCCGCCCGGAGCCGCCAGCGCCAACACGATTGGAAGTGCGGCGAGCGCGAGTGCCACGGCGGCGGCGACGATGGCGACGACCGTCCTCCCCATAACCCGTGGCGATTCTATGCGGCCCGGCCGAGCGCGGGCTTCAGGTGGGAATCTCCCCCGTTCGGGGGAGTTGCAAATCCCCCGAAATGTGGTTCAGTGAGGTGCGTCGAGGTGCTCGTTCGAGCGGCGGAAGAGTCGCCTCGTCGTAAGTCGCGGGAAGCTGGGAGAGGTTTTCGCGCGCCGAGGGGAGCGTGCGTCGGGGCACCTGAGGCCCCGGCGCACCCCCCTCAAGCTCTGCCCCTCCACGGAGGCTGGGTGACGAGGGGAGCCGCGAGCCTGGTGCCCGGTGGGTACTAGGCTCTTCACATGGACGAGGCGTGGACCGTGCCGTTGCCTGCCGACGTGACGGAGCCGTTCGAGGTCTTCGTGAACGGGGTGCGCCAGGAGCCCGGGTCGGACTACGTGCTCGAGGCGGGGGTCCTGCGCTTCCGGCGGCCGCTCGCGCGCGAGGGACAGCTCGGCCTGCTCCGGTGGGCGAGCATGTTCTTCGGCGTCGCGGGCACGTACAGGAAGAACGACTCGGTGGACGTGGTCTACAACGTCGGCGGGCGGCGGACGGTCGCGTCCGGGCTCCCGATCATCCCGCCAGGCGGGAGACCACAGCACCCGTCCCGCTGACGGCGACGGCCGTCGGGACGAGCGCGACGCCGTACTTGCGCGCCAGCTCCGGCCGGCGCGAGACGTCCACCGTGACCACCCGGCGGCCCTCCGCCCTGAGCCGCAGCTCGAGCGTCCGGCAGTCGCTGCAGAGCGGGTGGGTGAACTGGACGACGACGTCGCCGTTCGGTGAGAGGTCGAGGTCGGAGAGGTCGATCCGGTCGAGGCGGTGCGACCGCACGCCCCGCAGGCGGGCGCCGATCCGATAGAGCTCGCAGCCGGCGCAGAGGCCCGTCGCGGCGGCGGTGAGCGCGAGCGCTGCGACGAGGAGGCCGAGCGCCCACCCGAGCGTCGAGAAGCCGAGGGCGTGGGCGAGCGAGGCGCCGCCCAGGACCGCGACGCCGATCGTGTTGGCGAAGCGCGGCGGCCGCGAGTCCTCGATCGGCCCCTCACCTAGGCGTGGCTGGACGAGCTCGAAGTAGGCGAGACACGGAAGGCACCAGCGCCGTCCCAGCGTCAGGCCCACGGCGAGCTGGGCTGCGAGGAGGGCAAGGAGCGGCCACCAGCCGGTCGCGAAGGAGACGAGCGCGAGCAGGCCGATCGCAGCCTGGTTGAAGCGCGGCGCGCGCGCGTCGATGACGTCGAGGTCGCCGTACGGGTCGGCGGTCCGCCCGCGCTTCATTTTGTGAAGCTTACTGCTCGGGCAAGCTTCCCGTCGTGCCGCCGCGCGTCCATGTCTCCCGGCCCGTTCCCGCAGCCGTGCGCGCCGCGCTGGAGGCGAGCTTCGACGCGGACGTGCGCCAGGAGGACGCGCCGCCCACGCGCGAGGAGCTCCTGGCCGCGAGCGCGGGGATGGACGGCCTCCTCACGGTGCCCGGCGACCGGGTGGACGGCGAGCTCCTGGACGCGGCCGGGCCCGGGCTGCGCGTGGTCGCCAACTACGCGGTCGGCACCGACAACGTGGACGTCGAGGCGGCGACGGGCCGCGGCGTCCTCGTGACGAACACCCCCGACGTGCTGACCGCCGCGACCGCCGAGCTCGCCCTGGCGCTCCTCCTCGCGCTCGTGCGTCGCGTCGCGGAGGGCGACCGCCTCGTGCGGAGCGGCCGGCGGTGGGCGATCGCGCCGACGTTCATGCTCGGGACCGGGCTGCAGGGCAAGACGATCGGCATCGTCGGCGCAGGGCGGATCGGGGGCGAGGTCGCGCGCCTCGCGCGGGCCTTCGGGATGGAGGTCCTCGAGACGGGCCGCACGGAGAGGCCCGGTCGCGTGCCGCTCGGGGAGCTGCTCGCCCGCTCGCACGTCGTGAGCATCCACAGCCCGCTCTCGCCCGAGACCCGGCACCTCATCGGGCGCGAGGAGCTGCGCGCCATGCGGTCCGACGCTGTGCTCGTGAACACGAGCCGCGGGGCGGTGGTCGACGAGGCCGCCCTCGTCGACGCGCTCCGCGCCGGGGAGATCGCCGGCGCCGCCCTCGACGTCTACGAACACGAGCCGGAGGTCGATCCAGGCTTCAGGGAGCTCGAGAACGTCGTGCTCGCGCCCCACCTGGGCAGCGCCACCGTCGAGGCGCGCGAGGCGATGGGGATGCTCTGCGTCGAGGCGCTCACGGCGGTGCTCTTGGAGGGACGGGTGCCGACGAACGCGGTGAACCCGGAGGCGGTCTCCCGCGAGGAGCAGGTGTGAGCGAGCGCAGTCGCTATGCTCAGCACAGGGAGTGGAACCCGACCAGTTTGACGATCTGAACAGCGGCTTCGTCCAGGAGCTGTTCGCCGAGTACCTGGCCTCGCCCGAGGCCGTGGACCCGCAGTGGCGCGCTCTCTTCGAGTCGGGCGCCGCGGGCCTCCTCGAGGGCCATCCGCTCGTGCGACGGCTCCGCGAGCTGCACCCCGACGGCGGGCCCGGCAACGGCGCTCTCGCCGTGCCGCCGGCGGGGGTCGAGGCGCCGTCCGACAACCTCCTCCTCGGCGGCGTCGCCGCGGCCATGTCCCTCGTGAAGGCCCACCGGACCCACGGC
>JBOHAK010000085.1:0-6615 GCA_050697795.1 Gaiellaceae bacterium | reverse complement strand
ACGCAGTCGTACGAGATGCTCGAGGTCGACGACCTCATCAAGCTCCTCGGCACATAGGCCCCTATGGACGAGCCGCCCCGCCTGCCGGACTGGCTCGCCGCGGAGGTCGCCTCGTGGCCGCAGGACGCCTGGGGCGCCCACCAGACCCGGCTGCTCCTCCGCGACGGCCGCGTGATCGAGCCGGTCGCCGTCCTGCCGAGCGGGGACGTGGTCGGCTGGGGCCAGGCGGGCGACGTCGAGTTCGCCGCCGAGGACATCGTCGCAATCGAGCGCATCGACGAGTGACCGCACGGGCTGGAGGGCCCTGGTGGCGCGCGGGCGTCCTCTACCAGGTCTACCCGCGCTCCTTCGCCGACGCGGACGGGGACGGGGCCGGCGACCTGCGCGGCCTCGCAGGGAAGCTCGACCACCTCGCCTGGCTGGGCGTGGACGGGATCTGGCTCACCCCGATCATGCCCTCGCCCGGGGCCGACTGGGGCTACGACGTCTCGGATTACCTCGACGTCGACCCGGCCTTCGGCACGCTCGCCGACCTGGACGAGCTCGTCGCCGCGGCGGGCGAGCACGGGATCGGCGTGCTCCTCGACCTCGTGCCCAACCACACGAGCGACCGCCACCCGTGGTTCGTCGCGGCGCGAAGCGGCCGCGGGTCGCCGCTCCGCGACCGGTACATCTGGGCGGCGCCCGGCCCGGACGGCTCCCCGCCGAGCAACTGGCTCTCCGCGTTCGGCGGGCCCGCATGGACGCTCGACGCGAGCGGCGAGTACTACCTGCACCACTTCCTGCCGCAGCAGCCCGACCTCAACTGGCGGAACGAGGAGGTGCGCGCGTCCTTCGACGAGATCCTCCGCTTCTGGTTCGCGCGCGGGATCGCGGGCTTCCGCGTCGACGTCCCGCACTTCCTCGTCAAGGACGACGAGTTGCGCGACAACCCGCCCGCCGAGGAGGGCGACCCGTGGTGGGTCCACCGCCACGGCCAGCGGCTCGTGTGGAACTTCATGCGGCCTGAGCTCCACGACGTGCTGCGCCGCTGGCGCGCGCTCGCCGACGAGCAGGAGCCCGGTCGGCTCCTCGTCGGCGAGGGGGTCATCGAGGGACACCAGGTCGCCGCGTTCTACGGCTCCGGGGACGACGAGCTGCACATGACCTTCCACCTCGGCCTCGCCAACGCGCCCTTCGAGGTGGCCGCGCTCCGCGACGTCGTCGAGGAGGCCGAGCGGCTGCTGCCGCCCGGCTCCCAGCCGCTCTGGACGCTGGGGAACCACGACATCGCCCGCTACGGCTCCCGCTGGTGCGAGGGAGACCCGGCGAAGATCCGCCTCGCGCTCCTGCTCCTCTTCGGGCTGCGCGGCACGCCAACGCTCTACTACGGCGACGAGCTGGGGCTGGGGGACGTGCCGGTGCCGCCCGACGCCGCGCGGGACGTCGAGGGCCGCGACCCGCAGAGGACGCCGATGCCGTGGACGCCGGGGCCGGGCGCCGGCTTCACAGCGGCGGGCGTCGACCCGTGGCTGCCGGTCGGCGACCGCACCGGCCTCTCGGTGGCCGAGCAGCGCGGCGATCCAGACTCGGTGCTCACGCTCACCCGCGACCTCGTGGCGCTGCGGCGCCGGTCGGCCGAGCTCCGCGCGGGCGCCTACGAGCGGCTGCCGGCCCCCGAGGGCGTCTGGGCCTGGCGGCGCGGCGAGCGCACCGCCGTCGCGCTCAACCTCTCCGGCGAGGAGAGGGTCGTGGACGGGATGGCCGGCACGGTCGCCCTCGCGACGGCCCGCGGGCGGGAGAGCGAGCGCGTCGACGGGCGGCTCGCGCTCGCGCCCTGGCAGGGGGCCGTGCTTACTCCGTGAAGACGTAGTCGAGGTCGCGTGCGCCGACGTGACAGCTCCAGCAGACGGCTCCCGCCGCCTGCTCGCCGAAGGCCGCGCTCGCCGACTCGCGCGTGTACTCGACGAAAACCCAGTCGTTGTGCTCGGGGTCGGCGCCCCGTTGCTTGCGCATAGTCGCGATTAGCCCGATGAAGTCCGCACCGGGCCGTGTGGCCTCCTTGACCACGATCGTGCCGACCGGGAAGCGGCCGTTGGCCAGCCGCTCTCCGGAGGCGAAGACGTCCTTCGTGCCGAAGTGCGGGTCGGAGTCGCGCGGGGGGATCGGCGCGTCGTTCAGCTTCACCCAGCCGCGGTAGCCGGCGACGAAGCCGGGAGCCCCGGGGGGCGCCTTCGGCTTCGGCGGCGGCGGTGCGGCCTCGGTGGTGGTCTCCTCGGTCGTCGTCGCCTCCGTCGGCGGCGCGGGCGTCGTGGTCGTCGTCTCCGGCTCGGGTGCGGCCGGCGGAGCGGGAGGCGGGTCCGGCTCCCCGCCGCAGGCGGCGAGCGCGAGCACGAGGGAACACAGGAGGGCGCGGGGCAGGGACCGACCGTACATGGCTCACCTTACGGAGCCCTTAACCGACCGGATCGTTACAGCCCGATCACTCGAGCCGCGAGTAGGCGACCGCCACCTCGGCCGCCAGCGCCGCGTTCTCCACGATGAGCTGCTTGTTCACAGCGACGGTGCGGCCGCCGCTCGCCTCGTGGAGGTAGGCGAGCACGAACGGCGTCACCTCGGGCCCGTGGACGCCCTGGCGCTCCGCCTCCTCGAGGCCCTGCTCGATCAGCGGCTCGACGTCCAGGCTCTCGTCGGGCGGCCGCGCGAGGAGCAGTGCGGAGTGGCGGCCGAGCCGCCAGTGGAACTGTGCGATCTGGGCGACCTCCTCCACCGTCAGCACCCGAGCCGAGACCGGCGGCCCGCCCTCTTGCGCGTAGAAGAGCGGGATGGTGTCCGTGCGCCAGCCGAGCACGGGCACGCCGAGCGTCTCCAGGAGCTCGGCCGTCGCCTGCACGTCGAGCAGGGACTTTGCACCCGATGCGACGACGAGCGCCTCGGTACGCGCCAGCTCGCCGAGGTCCGCCGAGACGTCCGGACGCCTGGCCCAGCCGCGGTGGACCCCGCCGAGCCCGCCCGTCCCGAGGAAGCCGACGCCGACCGTCCGGCAGACGGCAAGCGTCGCGCCGGCGGTGGTCGCGCCCAGCTCGCCCTGTGCCGCGCACGCTGCGAGGTCGCGCGGCCCGACCTTGCGGGCGTCGGGCGAGTCGCCGAAGCGCTCGAGCTCCTCCTCGGTGAGGCCGACCTGGATGACGCCGTCGACGACCCCGACCGTTGCCGGCACCGCCCAGGCCGCGCGGACCCGCCGCTCTGCCTCGGCTGCGACGGCCGCGCCCTCGCCGCGGGGGAAGCCGTGCGAGACGAGTGTCGTCTCGAGGGCGACCACCGGGCGGCGTGCCTCGAGCGCGGCCCGCACTTCCGGATGGATGCGGACGAGCTCCGCCATCTCAGCGCCCCTCGAGCGGCACTATGGCATCGCGCCCATCCGAGAGACGCAGCGCGCCGCCGCCTCCAGGGCGAGATCGGTCCCGCCGAGCAGGAAGCCCGCGGCGAACGCGTCGCCGGCGCCGGTCGAGTCCACGACCTCGGCGTCGAGCGCCGCGAGCTCGACGTCTCCGTCCGAGCTGCGAACCACGCATCCGCGCGCGCCGCGCTTGACGGCCACGGTGCGTGCCTCAACGTCGCCCACGAGCGCGGCCTCCGCCTCGTTCGCGAAGACGACCTCGGGTCGCGCTTCGGCGACCGCCGCCCGGAATCGCATGACGCCCGCCGCCTCGATCGCCGCGGTGGAGGAGAGGTCGACGCTCACGCGCGGGGAGAGCCCCGCGGCGGCCAGCGCCGCCTCCCGCAGCGGCGGCGCCACGAGGCTGTAGCCCGGCAGGTGCAGCCACTCACAGCCCTCGAGCCAGGACGGCTCGAGCTCCTCCGGCCGGAAGTCCGTCGAGACGCCGCGGTCGCTCAGCATCGTCCGCGCGCCGTCCGGGGTGGCGACGGAGACGACCGTGCCGGTGCCCGACTCGACCTCTGGCCCCGCGACCTCCACGCCGCGCCCGCGGAGCTCGTCCACGAGCAGCCGGCCGACCGGATCGCGCGCCCGCTTGCCGACGAAGCGGGCCCGGCCGTCCAGGGCGGCCGCCCACGCGGCGACGTTCGCGGCCTGGCCTCCGGCGCCGACCCGCGTGCGTCCATACGTGTCCGTATCCTCGGCGATCGGGCTCTCCAGCCGCACGACGACGTCCAGGAGGAGGTCCCCGAGCGTGCAGATCACTGGCGGCACCCTACAATCGAGCCCGTGGACGGTGAGCGCGGCAGGCGGCTACGGCCCTTCCTCCTCGGCGGCCTGGTCGGCAGCGTCGCGGGCCTGGCGGCGGCCGGGAGGATGAAGGTGCGGCCGCGGCCCGTGCGGCGCGAGACGCCCGAGGGGCTCGCCGCCTTCGAGCAGGCGCCCTGCTACGAGGAGCTCGTCGAGCGCGAGGCGCGCGGTGAGCGGCAGAGCTAGCGGTCGGCCCGCAGATCCTCGCGCGCTTCCTCGGCCGTGAGGAGGTTGCGCCCCGCGTCGCCGATCTCGAGCTCGACGGCGAGCTCCTGCACGCGGATCGTCGCCTCGATGAAGTTCTCCATGGTCCCGGTCGGCTCGAGCGACCGGAGCACGAGGAAGGGGCCGAATCCCCGCGACTCGAACCCGGCTCCGGGCGAGAGCGCGGGAATCGTGAGGCGTACGCGGTCCTGGTCGAGCTCGTCCGAGGCGTCGAGCACCCAGGTGCCGCGACCGAGCGGCTCGCCGGCCTCCTCGAGGGCCTGCACGGAGAGCTTCGGGTCGGCGCGGGGGACGAAGATGTCCCCGAACGGCGCGCCCTCCTCCCACGCGTCGAGGTACGTCGGCTCGTAGCCGAACAGCACGTCGTCGGCGCGGCCCGTGGCCGCGAGCCATTCCGCCGCCTCCGCGCGCGCCTCCGCGCGCGCCTCGGGCTCGCCGGTGTAGAGCCAGCGCGTCCGCTCGAGCCCCCACGCGACCTGCGCGGCGAGCACGAGGCCGAGGCCGCCCGCCGCCACGGCCGGCGCCGCCCGTCCCGCGAGTCCCGCGATCCGGAGCAGCCCGACGGCGAACGCCGTCGCGAAGAAGGGCAAGAGGAAGATCAGGTGCCGCGTCTCGAGCGAGGCGCCCGCCCCCGAGCGGGCCGCCACGAGCGCCAGGGCGGTCACGACCACCGCCGCGCCCATGAGGAGCGCGCTCTCGGGCCGCGTCCGCGCCAGAACGACGAACCCGAACAAGGCGACGAGCGCGACGGGGATCGCGACGACGAGCCAGCCGGCGGTGAAGTCCCCGAGCACCTCCCAGAGGTACTCGACGACGTCCAGCGGAGACCCGAGCTCGGACCCGCTTCCCGCTCCGAGGCCGACCTCGAAGCGCGAGGCGAGCAGGAAGTACGTCCGCCAGAGCGGCCCGGCCAGCACGAGGACCGCTGCAAGCGCGACGAGCGGGGCGCGCAGCGGGAGCGGCCTGCGGAACCGCAGTAGCGCGACGTACGCGCCCTCCGCGGCCAGGACGAGCACGCCGTAGGGCTGCGTGGCCAGGAGGGCCAGCGTCGCCGCCGCCCAGAGCGCCCAGCGGCCCCGCGTGCCGCGCTCGAGCGCACGGAGGAGCAGGAGGAGCGAGAGCACGCTCGTGAAGAGGAAGAGGCTGTACATGCGGGCGTAGATCCCGTGGTAGAGCATCGTCCAGCTGACCGCCGTGAGGAGCGTGGCGCAGAGCGCCGTCCACCGGTCGGTCAGGCGTGCGGCGAGTGCCGCCACGACCGGCACGCTCGCCACGGCGAAGGCGACCGAGATGAGGCGGAGGCTGGTCAGGCCGGGGTCGATACGCCCGGCCGCGTAGGCGAGCAGGTAGTGGAGCGGGGCGCCGCCGCGCTCGCCGAGGACGGTCTCGAGCACCTCGCCGAGCGGGCCCCGGCTCACGAAGAACGCGAGCGTCTCGTCCTCGTGCGGAGGTAGCGCGTGGAGGCGGAGGAGCAGGAACGCGGCGAGCCCGGCGGTGATTGCGCCCACCCCCAGGTTGAAGCCGTCGACGCGCCGGCTGAGGGCGGCGAGACGACCGTCCGCCGTTGGCACTCCCTCCGTCCGAGTGCCGGTGGCGACCGTGCTCCCTGCTAGCATCTCCCCCTGCAAACCGCGGCCTTTCTTCGATGCCGATCTACGAATATCGCTGCCCACGGGGCCACACGTTCGAGTTGTTCCAGCGGATGACCGATCCGCCTGCCGAGGCCTGCCAGGTCTGCGGCGAGAGCCCGGTCACGAAGGTGCTCTACCCGGCCGCGATCCACTTCAAGGGCTCCGGCTTCTACTCGACCGACTACGGCCGCGGGAACCGCCGCCCCGCCCAGAAGGAGGGCGACGGCGCAGGCGACTCCGGCGAGAAGAAGGCGGACAAGGGCGAGTCGAAGGCCGCCGAGTCGAAGGCCGCAGAGGCCTAGACTCCCGCGCCGTCAGCTCCTTCCGACGAGGCAGCCGGCTCCGAAGGCGCCGGTGCCCGGCGGCGGGGGCTGGGGTGCCGAGTCGCCCGTGACCATGGCGATGACGGAGACGTTGTCCTCGCTCCCGAGGATGACCGATTGCCCGTCGAGATCGGCGATCGTGCCGCCCAGCCGGCAGCGCAGGAGCCCGCTCGACGGGGTCCGGTACTTGACCCAGCCGAGCTGGATG
>JBOHAK010000084.1:0-4929 GCA_050697795.1 Gaiellaceae bacterium | reverse complement strand
GCGCGACCTGCTGAAGCTGAAGGACGACGAGCTCCGCAAGATCCGCGGGCGCGACATCGCGATGATCTTCCAGGACCCGATGACGAGCCTGAACCCGGTGCTCACGGTCGGCCGGCAGATCCGCGAGGCGCTCGAGACGCACTTCGACATGGACAAGAAGGAGGCGAACGAGCGCTCCGGCGAGCTCCTCGACCGGGTCGGGATCCCGAGCCCGAAGCTCCGCCTCAAGGATTACCCGCACCAGTTCTCGGGCGGCATGCGGCAGCGCGCGATGATCGCCATGGCACTCGCCTGCAAGCCGAAGCTCCTGATCGCGGACGAGCCGACGACGGCCCTCGACGTCACGATTCAGGCCCAGATCCTCGAGCTCCTGCGCGAGCTCGTGGCCGAGGAGGACGCGGCCCTGATCATGATCACGCACGACCTCGGCGTCGTGGCGGGCATGTGCGAGCGCGTCAACGTGATGTACGCCGGCATGTTCATGGAGACGGGCAGCGCGACGCAGCTCTTCGGCCGGCCGCGCCACCCCTACACGCTCGGACTCCTCCAGAGCGTCCCGCGGCTCGACGCGACCCGCAAGGCGCCGCTGCGGCCGATCGAGGGCGCGCCGCGCAACATGCTGAGCCCGCCGCAGGCGTGCCCGTTCCAGCCGCGGTGCCGGTACGAGGTCGAGCAGTCGCGCCTGGAGGTGCCGCCGCTCCTCCAGATCGAGCCCGGGCACATGGTCGCCTGTTTCAACCCGGTGCCCGCCGAGGAGTGGGAGCGGACGCGCACGGCGGCGGTCGGATGAGCACGAACGGCGACCTCCTTCGGATCGAGAACCTGAAGGTCTACTTCCCGATCAAGAGCGGGATCGTGCTCGACCGCCACGTCGGCGACATCCGGGCGGTGGACGACGTCTCCTTCGCGATCGAGCGCGGCGAGACCCTCGGCCTCGTGGGCGAGTCGGGCTGCGGCAAGTCGACGGTCGGACGGACGATCCTGCGGCACAACGAGCCGACCGAGGGCCGGATCGTCTTCGACGGCCAGGACATCACGCACCTGGGCGAGCGCGAGCTGCGGCCGCTCCGGCGCCGGATGCAGATGGTCTTCCAGGACCCCTTCGCCTCGCTGAACCCGCGCCACAGCGTCGGCCGCATCGTCGGCGAGCCGCTCCGCGTCCACGGGCTCTCGCGGCGCCGGGCGGCGGGCAAGCGCGTGCGCGAGCTGCTCGAGATCGTCGGCCTCCCCGGCGACGCGGCCTCCCGCTACCCGCACGAGTTCTCGGGAGGCCAGCGCCAGCGCATCGGGCTCGCGCGCTCGCTCGCGCTCAACCCCGACTTCATCGTCTGCGACGAGCCCGTGTCGGCGCTCGACGTCTCGATCCAGGCCCAGATCATGAACCTGCTCGAGTCGCTCCAGCGCGACTTCGACCTCACGTATCTCTTCATCGCGCACGACCTGGCCGTCGTCCGTCACATCTCCGACCGGATCGCGGTCATGTACCTCGGCTCGATCGTCGAGGTCTCGCCCGCCGAGGATCTCTACGACAACCCGCTCCACCCGTACACGATCTCGCTCCTCTCGGCGGTGCCGATCCCCGACCCCGAGGTCGAGCGCGAGCGCGAGACGATCCTCCTCGCCGGCGACCTGCCGAGCCCCGCGAACCCGCCCTCGGGGTGCCGCTTCCACACCCGGTGTCCCTTCGTGCAGGAGACGCGCTGCCGCGACGAGGTGCCGCCGCTTCGCAAGCTCGAGAGCGGCCATTTCGCCGCCTGCCACTGGGCGGAGGACATCAAGGCGGGGCGGATCGAGCCCCACGAGGTCGAGGCCGTGTTCGAGCAGCAGACCGTCGCGGTTCCCGACCCGCCGCTCCTCTAAGAGCTTCCTTGCGTTAGGAGCTCTAAGAGCTGGTTTCAGAAGTCGGTCGCGCGCCGGTGGCACAATTTCCGCCGCTCCGCATCGCTGGGAACGCGACGCCAGCTGCACTGCGCGGGAACCTCGGAGGCGCACTCATCTGCTGGCGACGCGTCCAGCGGCGAACGCGCGGGCAACCGTGCCTGGTCTGTCACATTGAACGATCACGCAGCCTCGCTGCTTCATTCAGAGATGCGGGAGCGAGGTGGAAGCCGATCGGGCGCCGGCGGACGCCTGCGGCTCGTCCGAGATGGGCGTCGTCCGGCTAGCGATCGAGACGATTATGTGCAGAGCTGAAGCGCTCGTAAGGCGGACTCGCTAATCGACCAGCGCACCGCAGCTGACGTTCACAATCGCCGCCGTCATGCTGCGGGCCCAGTCCGAGGCAGCGAAGGCGGCCGCATTGCCGACATCCTCGAGCGTCGCGGCCCGCCCGAGCAGCGTCTGCCGCTCAATCAGCTCGACGATCTTCTCGCGACCCTCGGAGCCCTCTGGGAGCGACTCGGGCACCCCTCCGCTCGCGAGCGTGACGACGCGTATTCCGTACGGGCCCAGCTCGGCGGCGAGCTGCCGCCGGATCGCCTCGATCGCGTCGAAGGCGACCTGCGTCCCGCCCAGGTAGTAGTCGCGCATCGGGCCGCTGCGGTCGCCGGGGCCGCCGAAGGCGAGGATCACGCCCGAGCGCCGCGGGATCATGTGCCGCGCGGCCGCCCTCGCGGTCAGGAATGTCGTGCGCGAGGCGGTCTCGATCGGCGCCATGAAGTCGTCCACCGCCATCTCGGCGAGCGGGGTCCCGTGGGTGTACGGGTGGGCGATCAGGTTGAAGGAGATGTCGATGCCACCGGCATCCGCCGCCACGGCGTCGGCGTGCTCGTCGACCGCGTTCTCGTTGAGCGCGTCGACCTCCGCCGTCTCGGCCGCTCCCCCTGCGGAACGGATCTGCCCGGCGACCGCCTCGAGCTTCGCCGGTGTGCGACCGGCGAGGAAGACCCGGGCGCCCTCGCGGGCGAACGCGCGAGCAACGGCGCCGCCGATCGATCCGCCCCCTCCGTAGATCACGGCGTTCTTGTTCTCGAGCAGCACGTCTACCTCCTCAAGTCTCAGGTCTCCCAATAGAGACAGGGTGGCGTCCCGGGACTCAGCGGTCGCCGATCATTCTCGGTGGAGCGGCCCCGCCGTGGGAGCTCCCGCACGAAACGCCGCGCCCTCGGCTCGGATGAGGTGAGGGGCGCGCCAGCGCCCGGAGCGCGCTCACGCCACGACCGCAGCTGGAACAGCCGTTGAAGCCCGGGCGAATGCCCGGACTTCGTTGGGTCGAACGGCGCGACCGAGCCGATGCTCATCGGCGTCGTGGGCCGCTCGAGCCTTTCCCGCCGGAGCCGAACTCCTGGGTCCCGCGCTGCATACCTCCTCGCGACCGGATAACCTCCTCCCGAACGGATCACGTGACCGCGCGCCGGGCGGAAGGAGTCACATCATGTCCCGACAGCATGTCCGCCTGCTGCTTGCCGTGGTCGCCGTCGCGGCGATCGCAGCGGTTCCGTCGAGCGCCGCGGCTCAGGCCGAGGAGCCCCCCGCCGTGGGTCTGCGGACCGTCGCCGACGGGCTGACCTCGCCGGTCACGCTCACGTCGCCCGGAGACGGATCCGGCCGGCTGTTCGTGGTCGACCAGGCCGGCCTGATCCGGCTCCTGATGCCCGACGGAACGCTGCGACCCGAGCCGTTCCTCGACCTGCGCGGCCGGATGGTGACGCTTATGCCGGGGTTCGACGAGCGCGGCCTGCTCGGGCTCGCGTTCCATCCGCAGTACGCCGCCAACGGCCGCTTCTTCGTCTACTACAGCGCCCCGCTGCGTGCCGGAGGCCCGGCGGGCTTCAACCACACCAGCCACATTTCCGAGTTCCGGGTGTCGGCCGACCCGAACCGCGCCGACCCCGCGTCGGAGCGGATCCTGCTGCAGGTCGACGAGCCGCAGTTCAACCACAACGCCGGCACGCTCCTGATCGGACCCGATGACGGTGACCTCTACGTCTCACTCGGCGACGGCGGCGGCGCCAACGACATCGGCCTCGGCCACGTCGCCGACTGGTACGCCGACAACGCCGGCGGCAACGGCCAAGACGTGACGGAGAACCTGCTCGGAAACATCCTGCGGATCGACGTCGATACCGGCAGCCCGTACGGGATCCCGCCCGACAACCCGTTCGCGGCGACGGCCGGCCTCGACGAGGTCTGGGCGTACGGCCTCCGCAACCCGTACCGCATGTCCTTCGACAGCGGCGGCAGCCACCAGCTCTTCGTCGCCGACGTCGGTCAGAACAGCTGGGAGGAGGTCAACATCGTCACCGCCGGCGGCAACTACGGCTGGAACGTCAAGGAGGCAACCCACTGCTTCGACGCCGAGAGCCCGAACCAGGAGCCGGCGAGCTGCCCGGACGTCGTCGGCCCAGGGCATCCGCGGACCGGCGATCCGCTGATCGATCCGATCATCGAGTACCCGCAGGCCCGGCTCGGCGGCCCCGGGGTCGCAGTGGTCGGCGGTCACATCTATCGCGGCTCGGCCCTGCCCCAGTTCCGCGGGCGCTACCTGTTCGGGGACTGGAGCCGCAGCTTCGGCCAGCCCAGCGGGTCGCTGTTCGTGGCGAAGCCGCGCAAGCGCGGGCTGTGGGAGATGCAGGAGCTGCGCGTCGCCACCAGCCCGACCGGCCGGCTCAACGCCCGCCTGCTCGGCTTCGGTGAAGACGCCGCGCGCGAGCTGTACGCCCTGACGACCAACAACGCCGGCCCCTCGGGGACGACCGGACGGGTCCTAAAACTGGTGCGGCCGAGCGGCAGCTAGCCGCACCGCTGGCTGCGGGCGCTCAGCGACCACGCAGCCGTCCACCGCGGACGTGACTGCCTTGGACGAGCTGGGAGCGTCCGCGACGCCGGCGTCCGGGCGCTCGCTCCGCCGGAAGATGCGGAAGTGGGCAACCAGCGAGCCGGGACGCTCGGACGTCGTGCCTTGCGGGCGTCTGCCGCTACGCCCTGTTC
>JBOHAK010000083.1:0-3709 GCA_050697795.1 Gaiellaceae bacterium | reverse complement strand
CGCGGTCGAACTCCTCCTCGACGAGGGCGGCGCGCTCCCAGGCCTCGCTCGCCCGCTGGAGCCGACGGAGCTCGAGGTCGACGTCCTCTCGTGGGGCGACGTGGACATCGAGCGTGTGGCGCGTGGCGAGGCGCAGCTCGTCCGTCGCCTGGACGTTCGTCGGGTCGGCGACCGCGATCTTGAGCCGGTCGCGCTCGATCTTGAAGGGCTGCGCGCCCGCGCGCTCGAGAACGTGGATCGGGATGGACTCGGCGGCGGCCTTCTCGACGCCGGTCGAGGCGAGGTCGACGAAGGGCAGGTGGAGGCGCTCGGCCAGCGCTTTCGCCTCGTCGCCCGGCGTCGGGCCCGCGGCCTGGCGCAGCCCCGGGACCTCGAGCTCGGAGGCGGGCGCGTTCAGGCGCTCGTCCATGATCGCCTCGGAAAGCGGGCCCGTGCCCGCGCGCGAGCGCGCGCTCGCCAGCCGGTCGAGCGGGATCAGCCCGGTCGTCTCGATGAGGTCGGCGACGAGCTCCGTGACCGGGTTCGGCGAGATGCCCGCGCCTTGCGGGTACTCCGGCGACGGCCCGGAGGCCTCGTCGCCCCTGGCGCCGGCGCGCCGTAGCGGCTGAAGATCGTCGAACTCCACCTGCACGGTTATCGGCCTACGCGGCCGAATCCCTGAGAGGAGGGATAGACGCGCGCCCGCGCGGGAGCCGCGCTAGAACGTGCCGAGGTAGGCGTCGAGCAGCCGGTCGCCGACGAAGAGCGCGACGACGGCGCCGAGCGCCAGGAACGGTCCGAACGGGATCCCCATCTTGCGCGCGGCCGCGCCGTGGCGGGCGAGGAGCACCACCGCCGGCACGAGCGCCGCGAGCATCCCGATCATGACGCCCACGGCGACGCTCCAGCCGAGCATGGCGCCGAGGAGCAGGCAGAGCTTGACGTCGCCCATCCCCATCCCCCGCGGGTAGGCGAGCAGGGCGAGGAAGAGGAAGAGCGCGGCCCCGAGCGACGCCGCGACCCACTCCACCGACTGCCCCGGATGCAGCGCGATCTGCGCCGCGAGGACGACCGCGGCCGACGGGAGCACGATCTTGTCCGGGAGAATGCGGCGCTCCACGTCGATCGCCGAGAGCACGACGAGCACGGAGACGAAGAACGCGGCCACGAACGCGTCCGCGGTGAGCCCGAAGCGGAGGAAGCAGGCGGCCACGAGCGCCGCGGTCAGGAGCTCCACGGCGAGGTAGCGCGGGCCGAAGCGCACGTCGCACGAGCGGCAGCGGCCGCGCAGCAGGAGGTAGGAGAGGACCGGGACGTTGTCGCGCCACGCGATGCGGGTGCCGCAGCCGCCGCAGGACGAGGGCGGCGAGACAAGGGAGCGGCCCTCCGGCAGGCGGGCGGCGACGACGTTCAGGAAGCTCCCGAGCGCGAGCGCGGGCGGGAGCGCGACGACGGCGAGGGCGACGTTCATCCCCTCTCCTATCGGCCGGGGGAGCTAGCCGCTGTAGAGCTGCGGCGGGTTCGGCTGCGCGTAGACGGCCGGGTTGCCGGGCATGCCGACCGGGACCGTCGTGATCGTCGGGAACTGGTCGTTCTGGACGTTGTTGTCGAAGATCATCGTCGAGCCGACGATGGGGCCGTCGGAGCGGGAGTTGTTCGCGAAGCGGACGGCGTACTGCGAGAAGAGCCCGCCCTGGAACTGCCCGTTGTTCTCGACGAGGATGCCGACGCCCGTTCCGGCGAGACCGCCGCTGCCGCCCGTCACGAAAGTCAGCATCTCGGTGTTCGGGTTCCACGCCGAGAAGTCGCAGCTCGAGCCCGAGACGCCCCCGCAGAGCTTCGTGCTGTTCCCGATGTAGGCCGTGCCCGAGAGGTACAGCGTCCCCTGGCCGTTGTACGAGTTGAGCGAGCCGTTCGTGAGCTTGATGCTGCCGTCGATGAACATCGTCCCGAAGACGGTGAGGACCTTCGTCGTGGCGTTCCAGGAGAGCTCGCCCGTCGGAGTCGCCGCGGGCCCAACGCGGCACGTGTAGGACGACGCCGACGTCAGCTCGAAGACCGGCAGGCTGTTGTTGCGGACGCCGTCGTTGTCCCAGGTCGGGGGCGTGCCCGAGCGGGCGCCGTTGGCGCTCGAGCAGTCGAGCGTCGGGCCGGGGATGGAGTTCGCGTACCAGGCGGTGACGTCCGCCGACGGCGCCGCGATCACCGGCACGCTGTTGCTGACGCCGACGACGTACGACGGCCCGTCCTTCTTCGAGTAGATCCGGCGGGCGTCCTGGTTGCCCGAGCACGGCGTGCCCCACGACCCGCCGCCGTAGCGGCAGTTGCCGCCGACGTAGGTCTCCACGCGCGTGCTCATGCTCGTCGAGGCGCCGACATTCGCGTTGTTCGAGAGGTCGAGGTTGCCCTTCACGAGCAGCGAGGTCTGGTTGATGTCCACGTTGTTCGAGAGACAGAGGTTGCCCTCGACGTACAGGCGCGAGGAGCCGCTGACGTTGTTCGCGATCGTCATGTCGCACGGCTGCCCGGTGCCGGTGGCGTAGATGTAGTTCCACGCGGGGTTGTTGAGCGGCTGCGTCAGCGTCGGCGTCACGGGGACCTTGGCGGTGAGTGTCCGTGTCACGTCGCTCGCGCCCGCGCTGGTCGGGTTGGCGATCCGGCCGGTCGAGGTCAGCGACCAGGTCTGCGTGAGCTGGTTGAGCGTCCCCGACCACGTCACGGTGCCGTTGTCGTAGTCGTGGGTCGTCTCGGGCAGGAGCCCGGGCATGAGCGCGTTGTTGGTCGGCTTCGAGAGGATCGCCATCATCTCGTCGATGCCGGCCTCGGCCAGGTCGTAGGCGCTCGCGTTCCTGACGGAGTACTCGACGCTCCGCGCGTTCGTCGAGGAGTAGTAGACGAGCGTCGCGCCGGTAAGGGAGAGCATGCCGAGGATGCCCACGGCCATCACGAGGGTGATCCCATCCTGCCGTCTGAGCAGTCGCCGCAACTTGGTCATCAGTCTCACCCCGCGCCTAGGGGTCTACGCGAAGCGTGTTCCTCAGGACGATGTCGTCAACGAGGCGCCAGGTCTTCCATCCCTCGTTCGGGTTGACGTTGACCGGCATGTCCACGTGGAGGAGCGCCCGGCTCGAGGCGGACTCGGCCGTGTACGTGAAGATCTCGTCCTCGACGAGGTAATCGGCGATCGGGATGGCCGTGCCGCTCTTGACGCGCTGCAGCTCCCAGCGGGACGAGCCGTTCGCCACGACGCTGTAGTCGACGGTGATGGTGGCGCCGCCGGCCGTCGGGCAGTGGGAGGGGAGGGCCACGCGGATCGCGGCCACCGGGGTGGCTGTGAGCGCCGTCCCGTCGGTCTTCGTGATCCCGCTCGAGCAGTGCAGCTCGCGGCGGAGGCGGTCGAGCGCGAGCCGCGCGTTCTGCTGGGCCTGGAAGCGGTTGTTGGCGTCGAGCTCGGCCTTCGACCCGGAGACGAAGAGCGTCGTGAGCGCGGTCACGACGGTGAGGAAGATCGCCAGGACGGCGAGCAGCTCGATCATCGTGTAGCCGCCCTCGGTGCCGAGGCGCTCCGGGAGACGTCGCCGCATGGTCAGCCGGACTGCCGCAGGACCTCCGCGAGCGCGCGGCGGGCCACGGCCTCGCTCCGCGCGCCGAAGCCGAAGCGCCGGTCGAGGCTGCGGTCGACGCGGATGAGGATCCTGAGCGCGTCGTCGCCCTTCCTCCAGCCGAAGCG
>JBOHAK010000082.1:0-1720 GCA_050697795.1 Gaiellaceae bacterium | reverse complement strand
GCACCGAGCAGCGCCTCTTCGACGAGGTCGTCACCTGCTACGAGCGCGAGCGGCTCTTCGAGCGCGGGTAGGCTCGTAGCCGTGCGACCCGTCATCGGGATCACGGCCTACGCCGAGCAGGCGCGCTGGGGCGTCTGGGAGGCGCCGGCGGCGCTCATCCCGCTCGCCTACGTGAGCGCGATCGAGCGCGCCGGGGGGAGGCCGCTGCTCGTCCCGCCGAGCGAGGACGGGATCGACGAGACGCTCGCCGTCCTGGACGGGCTCCTCTTCTCCGGCGGCTCCGACATCGACCCCGACGCCTACGGGGCGGCGGCCCATCCCGAGACGAACGGCGTGCGGCCCGAGCGCGACCAGGCCGAGCTCGCGCTCCTCGAGGCGGCACTTGCGCGCGACATGCCCGTGCTCGCAGTGTGCCGTGGGAGCCAGGTGCTGAACGTCGCGCTCGGCGGCGACCTCGTCCAGCACCTCCCCGAGGTCGTCGGGCACGAGCAGCACAAGCACACGCCCGGCGTCTTCGCCGACCACGACGTCGAGGTGCTCCCGGGGACGAAGCTCCAGGCGCTGGTCGGCGACCACGCGCCCGTGAAGAGCCACCACCACCAAGGCTACGGCCGCATCGGCGACGGCCTGCGGGCAGCCGCCCGCGCTGAGGACGGGACGGTCGAGGCGATCGAGGATCCAGAGCGGCGCTTCGCGCTCGGCGTCCTCTGGCACCCCGAGGAGGGCGAGGACGCGGCGCTCTTCGAGGCGCTCGTCGACGAGGCCCGCCGCTACCGCGCCGAGCGCTCGTGACCGCCGTCCTGAACCCGGCTACCGAGGAGACGATCGCCGAGCTCCCCGAGCCCGGGGTCGAGGAGGCGGACGAAGCCGTCGCGCGCGCCCGGGCGGCGTTCCCCGCGTGGCGTGCCGTCGCCCCCACGGATCGCGCGCGGCTCCTGCGCCGCCTCGCGTCCCTCGTCGAGGAGAACGCGGAGGAGCTCGCCCGGATCGAGTCCCAGAACGTCGGCAAGCCGATCTCGGGCGCCCGCGGCGAGGTCGCCATGGTCGCGGAGGTGTTCCACTTCTACGCGGGCGCCGTGGACAAGCACCACGGCGAGACCATCCCGGTCGCCGGCGGCGTGGACATGACGTTCCGGGAGCCGCTCGGCGTCGTCGGCCTCATCGTCCCATGGAACTTCCCGCTCAACATCGCCAGCTGGAAGCTCGGGCCGGCGCTCGCCTGCGGGAACACGGTCGTCCTCAAGCCGGCGGAGCTGGCTCCGCTCTCGGCGCTGCGGCTCGCCGAGCTGGCGCTCGAGGCGGGGATCCCCGAGGGGGTCGTCAACGTCCTCGTCGGCAAGGGCTCCGTCGTCGGCGCACGGCTCGTCGCGCATCCGGACGTGGCGAAGATCGGCTTCACCGGCTCGACCGAGGTCGGGCGACTCGTCATGCAGGGTGCCGCGGGGACCATCAAACGGGTCACGCTCGAGCTCGGCGGCAAGTCGGCGAACGTGATCTTCGAGGACGCGGACCTCGAGCGAGCGGCCTCGGCTGCGCCGTACGCTGTCTTCGACAACGCGGGCCAGGACTGCTGTGCGCGCTCTCGGATTCTCGTCCAGAAATCGGTCTACGACCGCTTTCTGGACTATCTCGTGGATGCAACTCGGCGCGTTCGGGTAGGTGACCCCGATGACGAATCGACCGAGATGGGTCCGCTCATCTCGGCGGCCCACCGTCAGAC
>JBOHAK010000081.1:0-3542 GCA_050697795.1 Gaiellaceae bacterium | reverse complement strand
GGTCCTCCGGGAAGGAGTCCCGGAGGGGACCGCGTAGGACGAGGACATGCGACCGACTCGCCTCACGGCGGTCGCGGCGCTCGTCCTCGTTCTCGTAGCAGCACCCCGTGGCGAAGCCGCCGTCCCGAGGCTCCAGACCGCCGGCCTCCAGGCGGCCCTGAGCGCCCGCGGACTCTACAAAGGCCCGATCGACGCGATCGCCGGGCCGGCGACGATTCGCGCCGTCGTCCGCTTCCAGCGCCGTCGCGGCCTGGTCGTCGACGGGATCGCGGGGCCGCAGACGCGCCGGGTCCTCGGACGGCTGGGCCGCCCGCTCTTCGGCAAGCGCACGCTGCGCCGCGGGATGGTCGGCTGGGACGTCTCCGTGCTCCAGTTCCTGCTGCTGCGCTCCAGCTCCTCGGCCGGGCCGATCGACGGGAGGTTCGGCCTCCGCACGCACGCCGCCACCCTGCGCTTCCAGCGGCGGGCCGGCCTCGGGGCCGACGGCATCGTCGGCCCGCGGACGGGTCGTGTGCTCGCCGCCGCGAGCCCCGAAGCGGTCCGCTGGGGCCTGAACCGCTGGTCGCGGCGGTACGGGATCTCACCCGGGCTCGTCCGCTCGCTGGCCTGGGTCGAGTCGGGGCACCAGCCCCAGGTCGTCTCGAGCGCGGGCGCGCGCGGCGTCATGCAGGTCATGCCGGGGACGCGCCGCTACATCGAACAGGTCCTCATCGGACGGCGCCTCCCACGGACCATCGACGGCAACATCCACGCCGGCGTCGCCTACCTGGCGCGGCAGCTGCGGATCTTCCGCCCGAGCGTCCGCCGTGGCGTCGGCGCGTACTACCAGGGCACCACCGCCGTCCGCCGCGACGGCCTCTACCCGGAGACGGTGCGCTACGTGCGCACGATCCTCGCCCTGCGTCGCGCGATCTAGCCGTCGCGGGGACCAGCAGGGGTTACTCGCCGTACACGGGAGCCCAGCGAGCGACGGTCCACTCGCCGGCGGGGAGCGCCTCGCGAGCCGCGGCAACGGCCTCGGCGACGCTCTCGCCGCCACCGAGGGCGGAGAGGCGCTCGCCGTCCGTGGCCTCGAAGGTCACGTTCAGCAGGTGCTGGTTGAAGCGCTGCCGCCGTGTCCGGGAGGATGGGCGGGGCCCGAATTCGAGGATGGTGGCGCTGGTCATGGCGTCTCCTTGAGTCGTCCTATGGGCGAATGGTCTCTCCCAGGGGGTTCCGGAGCCACCGAGCCAGCCTGCGTCTTGCCGTACGGCTAGCCCGACCAGGGGTGACGGGCGGGCCCTGGGAGTGGAGAGACCGGGCCCGCCCGTCCGGCAGGAGGCTCTACTCGACTGCGAAGGTGACGGTGAGCGTGGCGCCCACCTCCTGCGTGCCCGGCTGGACGGACACGTCGGCCGCACCCGCCTCGGCGGCGGCCAGCCGGTCGAACCCGGGCGTCACGCCCACTCCGCCACCCTCGACGATCGCCACGGGAGCGCCGAGGGAGACGCCCGCCTGCTCGGCGATGGCCTCCGCCCGCGCGCGGGCGTCCCCGAACGCCGCCTCGACCGCGGCGCGATATTGCGCCTTCGAGTCGGACAGCGTGAGAGTGGGTCCGTAGACCTGGTTCGCGCCCGCGGACACGGCCGCGTCCACGGTCGCGCCGGCCCGGTCGAGCTCGCGAATCGTCGCGCGAACCGTGTTCGACGCGTCGTAGCCGACCACGGCGCGCCCGTCGTCGCTCAGGCGCGGGTAGACGGACACCTGCTCCGTTTGCAGGTCCTCTTCGCCGATTCCGGAGTCGCGGAGCGCCGCGACGACGCCGTCCATGGCCGCCGAGTTAGCCGCCAGCGCCGCGGCGGCCGTGTCGCTGGTGGTCTGGACCCCGAAGGACCACTCGGCCACGTCGGGGACGGCTCGCGCGCTGCCGCTGCCGACGACGGTGATGCCCTCTCCGGCCGCCGGGGCAGGCGCGGCGAGCGCGTCCGCGGACGCGGAGGCCGCCGGAACGCCGCTCTCGAGCCCGCCGACCGCCTGGGCGTCGGCTTCCTCGTCGTCCCCCGCGCACCCGGCCGCCGCGAGGGCTGCCAGGACGAGGGCGACGACCACGAGTGCGCTGCGCTTCATCGCTCCTCCGATCTCGTTTCGCGGTTTGACCTGCGGCGGGCCGTGGAAGTTCCCAGGAGATGGATACGCCCGTGCACCGCGGCGGCCGGGTGTCGGCGGCGGCGCTGGCCGTGGCCGTCGCGCTCGCAGGTTGTGGCGGAGACGACAGCGCCTCGAACGAGACGGCGACCGCGGCTGCTCCGACGCTCCCCCGCGCGCTGGCCGAGGAGCTCGCGCTGGCGAGCGACGACGTTGCGGAGCTCCTCGAGGCAGGTGACGGCTGCGCGGCCTCCGAGCGCGCCGCCGACCTGCACGAGCGCACGCTCGCCGCGATCGAGAGCGGCGACGTGCCGGCGGCGCTCGAGCAGCCTCTGGTGACCGCCGTCGAAGGGCTGGCGACCCGGATCGCCTGCGAGCCGACCACGACCGAGGAAGGCACCGACGAGGACGACGAGGGCGACCGCGGCAAGGGCAAAGGCAAGGCGAAGGGGAAGGACAAGGACGACGACAATCCCGACGGCACGACCGGGACGACCGGGACGACCGGAACCGAGACGGTCGCGACGACCACCACGACGGAGGAAGGATGAGCGTCGCCACGCTCGCCCAGGGTCGCTATCTGCTCGAGCGCGAGCTCGGGCGGGGCGGCATGGCGACCGTGCACCTCGCCCGGGACGCGGAGCTCGACCGCCTGGTGGCGGTCAAGGTGCTCGCCGGGCACCTGAGCGGCGACGAGGAACTCCGCGAGCGCTTCGTCAGGGAAGCACGCATGGCCGCGGGCCTCTCGCACCCGAACGTCGTGCAGGTCTTCGACGCCGGCGAGGAGGACGGACGGCTCTACATCGTCATGGAATACGTCCCCGGCGTCACGCTCGCCGACGAGGTGGGCCGCGCCGGGAAGCTCGACCCGGCCGCCGCCGTCGACCTCGCCCTCCAGGCCTGCGCGGGGCTCGAGCACGCCCACGAGGCGGGCCTCGTCCACCGCGACGTGAAGCCGGGGAACCTCATCGTGCGTGAGGACGGCGCCCTCAAGATCACCGACTTCGGGATCGCGCGCGCCGTCGAGGCGACCCAGCTCACGCAAGTCGGCAGCGTGCTCGGTACCGCCGCCTACCTCTCGCCCGAGCAGGCCGCCGGGGAGCGGGTGACGGCCGCGACCGACATCTACGGGCTCGGCGTCGTGCTCTACGAGCTCCTGACTGGCCGTACGCCCTTCGTCATCGAGTCGCTCAACGACCTCCTCGCGAAGCACCGGGAGTCGGCCGTCACGCCGGTGCGCGAGCTCGAGCCGGCCGTGCCGGAGGCGCTCGAGGCGGCCGTCATGAAGTGCCTGGCCCGGAACCCGGACTACCGTCCCGCGTCGGCCGCCGCGCTCGCGCACGAGCTGGCCGCGGCCTCGCCGGAGCCGCCGACCGTCCCGCTGCCGCCGCCGAGCGGCGTCCGCGCCACGGAGGTCG
>JBOHAK010000080.1:0-8489 GCA_050697795.1 Gaiellaceae bacterium | reverse complement strand
GTTGCATGGCGTCGGGGTGGCTTGTAGATTCCGCACGTGCAGCTGTTCTCGCACGACGACAAGGCGGATGCGCTCGGCCGCGCGCCGCTCTTCCAGAATCTGTCACGCGGCGAGCTGGTCCAGCTGGCGAAGCTCACGGAGGACCTCGAGGTCGCCGAAGGCAAGGTCCTCGCCCGCGAGGGGGACCTCGGCTCCGAGTTCTTCGTCATCGTCGACGGCGAGGTCGAGGTGACGAAGGACGGGCGCGAGCTCCGGAAGCTCGGGGCCGGCGACTTCTTCGGGGAGATCGCGCTCATCTGGGATTCCCCCCGCCGTACGGCGACGGTCACCGCGGCGACGCCCGTGCGCTTCTTCGTCCTCACCCGTCAGGCGTTCCGGAGCTTGATCGACCATCATCCGGACATCGAGCGCAACGTGCTCGAGGCGCTCGAGGAACGCGTCCAGACGACCGAGGGCTAGGCTAGGCCGCTCCCACGCCGGGCGCCTCCTCTTCGGCCGCGCGGCGGCCGCGGCCGAGCCACCAGTTCACCTCGGCGCCGAAGACGAGGATGTTCGCCATCAGGTAGAGCCACACCAGGAGGAGGACGAGCCCGCCGTAGGCCTGGAGGGCGACCAGCTCGCGCGAGAGGCGGACGAAGAGGGGGAGGAGCTGGAAGCTGGCCTGGAGGAACACGGCCGCGAGGACGGCGCCGGGGAGCGTCTCGCGCCAGGTGAGCGGCGTGTTCGTGAGGAGGCGGTAGAGAGCCCAGGTCAGCCCGACGAGGAGCGCCGTCGAGACGATGAGCGCGTAGACGTAGGAGACGGCGCCCTCGGCGACGCCGGCGCGCTCGGCGAGCTCGACCCCGACCGAGGCGATCACGAGGGCGATGAAGAGCACGATGAGGAAGGCGGCCGTCAGGATGAGGACGAAGCCCTTCTGCCGGATGAAGGGCCGGTTGGGGAGGTCGTAGACGATGTTGAAGGCCGACTCGAGCACACTGAAGAACCCGAGCGCCGCCCAGATGAGGCCGATGCCGCCGATCACGGACAGCTCCGCGGCCTGGTCCTGGATCTTCGTGACCACGTCGAGGAGGCTCTCGACCGAGCTCTCGGGGAAGGCACGCCGCAGCTCTTCGACGAGGTAGCTGGACTCGTCCTGCTCGCCGGCGAAGGCGAGGAGGGAGAGCGCGAGGAAGAGGAGCGGGACGAAGGCCAGGATGGCGAAGTACGCGATCATCGCGGCGAGATGCGTTCCGCGGTCGGCGAGGAACTTGCGGACGACGTCCTGCACGGAGGGGAGGGAGTCTATGGTCGTGTGTTAGGTTTGCCGGCCGTGGACGCCGCGCAAGCGCTAGCCGATCTCGTGGAGATCTCCGCCCAGATCGAGGCAGCCGTGCTGGCCGCGGCGGACGGAACCGTGCTCGCCTCGACGCTCCCCGACGAGGAGCGCGCGCAGGCCGTCGCGCGGGACGCGGTCGAGCTCCTGCAGGCGGCGGCCGGCGGGGCCGGAGAGCCGGTCCAGCTCGAGGCCGCCGTCCCCGAGGGATCGGTGTTCGTCGTGCGGGACGAGGAGCGGCTCGTCGCCGCCGTGACCGGGCGCGATCCGACGGTCGGGCTCGTCCTCTACGACCTGAAGACGTGCCTCCGGCTGGCCGGCGAGAACGCGCAGCCCGCGAAGAAGACCGCCTCGCGCGCGCGGAAGAAGAAGGACGCTCCGGAGGCTGTCGATGGCGCGGCGTAGGCTCACGGCCTTCCTCCTGGCGCTCGGCTCCGTCGTGGGCGCCGCGGCTCTCTGGCGCCGCCGCTCGGCGCAGGGCAAGGAGCACGTCGACGTCTACTTCGCCGACGGCTCGATGGTGACCTTCGCCGAGGGCTCGGACGAGGCCGCGCGCTTGCTCCCGATCGCGAGGCGCGTCCTCTCCACCACGCGTTGATGACCGACGCCGAGCTCGCCCGGCGTCTTCGCGAGCATGCCTACCTCGAGGGGGACTTCGTCCTCCGCTCGGGCAAGCGCTCCCGCTACTACCTCGACAAGTACCGGTTCGAGACGCGTCCGGACCTGCTCGGAGCGCTGGGGGAGCGTCTCGGAGCGCGGGTTCGCGAGGTCGCGCCCCGCGCCGTGCGCATCGCAGGGCCGGAGCTCGGCGCGATCGCGCTGGCCGCCGCGGCCTCGCTCTCGTCCGGCCTCCCGTTCCTGATCGTGCGCAAGGCCGCGAAGGAGTACGGCACGGAGCGGCTCCTCGAGGGCGAGTTCGCCGCCGGCGAAGAGGTCTGTCTGGTCGAGGACGTGGTTACCTCGGGCGGGGCCGCGGCGGACGCGGTCGACGCCCTTCGGGAGGTCGGCCTCGACTGCCGAGCGGCGGTCTGCGTCGTCGACCGGGAGGAGGGCGGCGCAGACGCGCTGGCGCGCAAGGCGGTGCGACTCCACGCGCTCTTCCGGGCCCGAGACGTGATCGCGGCCTCAGAACCCCTTTCGAAATGAAGACCTGGCCGCCGGGCCGCGCTGGAACGGCGCGATGCTGCGTCCTCAGTCGTGCCCGTATTCTCGAATACGGGCACTCCCTGCGTCCTTGCCTCGCACGCGCCCAGCACACCCCGGCGACGAGGCGTTCATTCCGAAATGAGTTCTTAGCCCGCGGCGGTCTCCGTGCGGCGGATCCGGTAGATCGAGTCGATCGTCGTCTCCGCTGCGGGCGGCCCGGAGAGCACGACCTCGGCGGGGTGGGCCTCGGCGGGGCGTCCGGTCGGGAGCCAGGGGCGGCCGACGGCGCTCAGGATCAGCGTCCTGGCCGGCTCGCCGACGAACGCGAGGCCGCCGTCGGCCGCGATGGTTCCGTCCCAGACCTTCAGTCCGACCTCCCGCCCGAGCCGGCTCGCCGCCTCCGCCGTGGGCCCGACCAGTCCGAGCTCCGAGAGGCCCAGAAGCTCCTCACCGCCGAACGGGCCCCGGCGAGTCGTCTCGCCGATGCCCCGGTGCGCGATCAGCTCGACGATGTTGCCGGCCGGATCGTGGAAGTAGCAGGCCTGCGCTCCCCAGCTCGTGAAGTCGAACACGACGTCGCCGTTCGTCCTGTCGGGCAGGAGCTCCGTACGCCCGCGCGCCCAGTCGAGGACCTCCCCGAAGCGGTTGCCCGGGGCGAGCAGGGCGAAGTGGTAGAAGGGCTGAGCGCCGCTCGCCAGGAAGTCGAGGCGCGTCTCGCCGAGTCCGACGGCCACGGCTCCGTCTGCCTCCTCGACCGGCTCGATGCCGAGGCGCGCGCCGTAGAAGTCCGCCAGCGCCGGGAGCGACCGGGCGGGGGCATGCAACCGCACGTGCAGGAAGCGCATCGGGCTCCAGTTCGCAGGGGAGGGCGGCGCGGGCATCCCACTCTATCCCCCGCGAAAAAATCCTCCTTCCCCTTTTCCACAGGCGCTGTAGAATCCCCGGCCTGATGTGCCTGTGAGCCGGGGGAGGGGATCTCGCCGGCTCTTTTCGTTCCACTCGGGAAAACGTTGCACCGGTAACGAGAAAGGCGAGGCTCAATGCTCCAGGTCGACATCGCGCTCCCCGACATCGACGAGCTACAGAGACTCGTCGCGGACGGCCAGGACAAGGGCTTCCTGACCTACGACGAGATCGTCGCGGGGCTCGAGGAGGTCGAGCTTTCGAAGGAGCAGGTCGAGGAGTTCTACACCTACCTCATCGACCACGGGATCGAGCTCGTCGAGGGCGTCGAGCACAAGGCGCCGCCGCACGACCAGCCGGCGCTCGCCGAGGAGGAGAAGGGCCCGAAGCTCGACCTCACCGTCGAGCCCTCGCTCGACTCGCTGCGCCTCTACCTGCGGGAGATCGGCAAGGTCCCGCTGCTCACCGCCGACCAGGAGGTCACACTCGCGAAGCGGATCGAGCGCGGCGACATGAGCGCGAAGACGCAGATGATCGAGGCGAACCTCCGCCTCGTCGTCTCGATCGCGAAGGGCTACCTCGGGCGCGGCCTCTCGTTCCTCGATCTCATCCAGGAGGGCTCGCTCGGGCTCATCCGCGCGGTCGAGAAGTTCGACTACCGCAAGGGCTACAAGTTCTCCACGTACGCGACCTGGTGGATCCGGCAGGCGGTCACGCGTGCGATCGCGGACAAGGCGCGCACGATCCGCATTCCGGTGCACATGGTCGAGAAGCTGAACAAGGTCGTGCACATCGAGCGCCAGCTCGTGCAGCGGCTCGGCCGCGAGCCCCGCCCCGACGAGATCGCCGCCGAGCTCGAGATTACGACCGAGGAGGTTCGCGAGATCCTCCGCATGGCGCAGCTGCCCGTCTCGCTCGAGAAGCCGATCGGCGAGGAGGAGGAGTCCGAGCTGGGCGACTTCGTGCAGGACGAGGCGGCCGAGTCGCCCTTCGACTCCGCCTCCTTGAACCTGCGGCGGGACGACATCGAGAGGGCGCTCGACTCGCTGCCGGAGCGCGAGCGCAGGGTCATCGAGCTCCGCTTCGGGCTCAAGGGCGAACCGCCGCGGACGCTCGAGGAGGTCGGGCAGGCGTTCGGCGTGACCCGCGAGCGCATCCGCCAGATCGAAAACAACACGCTGAAGAAGCTCGAGTCGCTGCCCGAGGCGCAGGGCCTCAAGGACACCGAGTAGCCCCGGCCGAAGGCGGGGTCAGGAGCCGCGGCAGGCGCCCGGGTCCGGGCGGAACTCCGGCTCCGAGGCGCGCACGCTCACGTAGCGGGCTCCGACCGAGCCGGTCGAGGGGGCCGCGAACTCCACGCGCCAGGCTCCCCGCGCGCACACCGGGAACGTGACCTCCCGGGCCGCCCCCGGTGCGACGACGACCTCCTCCGCCGGCCCCCCCGCCGGCTCGAAGAGGACGGCGGTCGCGGCCGCGTCGGGAGGCGCCGTGAGCCGGAAGGACAGCGTGCCGGCGAGTCCGTCCGCGACGTCCTCCGGCCAGAGCTGGATGCTGCCGAGGAGTCCCAGCCAGCCGTCCGCGTAGCGGCCGGGCGCGTAGAGCGCCAGCCGCTGAGGGCCGTCCGAGCGCAGGAGGCGGTAGACCGGCGAGGACGCGAGCTCGTGCGAGCTGCGGAAGCGAAGCGTGTCGCTGAAGCCGTCGGCGAGAAGCGGCCGGGTCACCGGCTCGCCGCCGGCCAGGAGCGTCCCGTCGGGCGCGACGGTGAGCCGCGTCACCGCGAACGCATCCGGTGCCTCGGCGCCCGGCAGGAGGTAGACGGCATCCACCGACCGGTTCCAGAAGAGATACTCGGAGGCGATTCCGCGCGCGCTCGTCCTCGTCTGGAGCAGCGCGGCGTCCTCGACGCCCGAGCGGTCGACGAAGGACGGGTGCGGGCCGAGCGAGTCCCGCTTGATCCGTTCTGCGTTCGCGAGGTTGTAGGAGATGGCCCCCGCGGACGTCGCGGCGCACGCGGCGAGCGCCAGGCCGAGGACGAGCGCGGTCGGCGCCCGCTGCCGCCAGGTGGCCGCCACCAGCGCCGCGAGCAGGAGCGTCACGGCCCCGGCCGCCAGGAGCGAGGCGAGGGCGACGTCCCCGAGCAGCTGCTCGAGCCGCGCCTGGGCGAAGAGCGTGGGCGCGTTCGTCTTCCCCTCCGCGGCCGAGAAGCCCGAGAGCGGCACGCGGGCCGCGAGGGCGACCAGGCCGGCGGCGATGGCGCCGTGCGCCAGCCGGTGGGGCCACCCGCGCGAGGCGTAGAGGGCGAACGCGATGCCGACGAGCGGGACGGCGTAGAAGAAGTACCGCTCCTGGACGCGGTCGCCGCCGAGGCCGTAGGCGGCCGCCTCGACGAGGAGTGCGAGGATCAGGGGGACGGCGAGGGCGCCGAAGGCGAGCTCGGCGCGCGAGCGCGGACGGCGGAGCGCGAGCCAGAGACCGAGGAGCGCGCCCGGCGCCAGGACGACCCCCGAGGCGTAGACGAGGAGCATCGCGTCGACGCCCACCCACTTCATCATCTCGGGCGAGGTGAGCTCGAGGTCGAGCACCCCCTCGTAGAAGCCGAGCGCGCGGCCCGGGCCGATCGCGACCAGGACGGCGAGGGGGACAGCCAGGAGGCCGATGACGAGCGCCTGCTCGCGGAGCGTGACGCGGAGGCGCCGCTCGCGGAGGCCCATGACGAGCGCCGCGGCGAGGAAGCAGAGCGGAAGGACGACGAACTGGGCGCGCGCGAACGCGGCCAGACCGGCCAGCGCGAGGAAGGCGAGCTGCGAGCGGGGGCCGGGACGGACGAGCGCCGTCGTCCCGGCGAGCACGGCCGCGAGGGCGAGGGGGTAGGCGACCGGCTCGGCCACGACCCAGGCGGCGTACACCATGTCCGGCACGAGCACCGCCAGCGCCGCGACCGCCAGCCCGGGGCCGGTGCCGAGGCCGACGCGCCGTGCGAGCAGGAAGACCGGGATCGCCGCGAGCGACATGAAGAGGGCCCCGAAGGTCTGCACGAGGCGGAACGACGTCTCGACGTCCTCGAACAGCCAGGCGGGGGCCGTGAGAAGCGGCTGGAGCAGCGCCGGGAAGCTCGCGGAGACGCCGCGGATCAGCGGGCGGCCGGTCTCGGCGAGCGAACGGGCGAGCTCGGCGTAGATGTACTCGTCGGCGAAGAAGGTCGGCGTGGAGCGGAACCAGGCGTGCGCGATGCGCAGGACGAAGCTCGCCGCGACGAGGGTGGCGAGGAGAGGAGCGGCGCCGAGTCCGGTGCGCACGAGAGCCGCTCGGCGCGCCGGGGCCCGGTCGGCGGTGCGGGCCGCGACGGACACGCTCTCTCTATCGGCGCCCGCGCGGCGAGCGTTAGGGCGGACCTAGGCGGGCTCGACGCGGTCCTGCTCGTCCGCCGGCTTGTAGGCGACGAACAGTCGGCAGTGCGGGCACTTGAAGCCGAGGTTGCGCTCGGAGGCGCCGCCGAGGAGGGAGGCCTCGAAGGTCCTCCCGCAGTGCGGGCAGTCGACCTCGAAGCTCTCGCCGGTCTTCGGTGCGGTGCTCACCCGTGCCCAAGGTTAGCCTGTCGCCGTGAGCCCGCAGCGCCGGATCGCCCTCGTCTCGGTCGCTGCGGCGGTCGTGCTCATCGCCGTCAAGCTCGTGACCGGCCTCGCCACGGGCAGCCTCGGCCTCCTCTCGGAGGCTGCCCACTCCGGGACCGATCTCGTCGCCGCGCTCCTCACGCTCTTCGCGGTCGGTGTGGCGGTCCGGCCGGCCGATCCCGGCCACCAGTACGGTCACGGCAAGGCGGAGCACCTCGCCGCACTAGCCGAGGCGTCCTTCCTCGTCGTCGTCTCGCTCCTCATCTCCTACACCGCCATCCGGCGCCTCGCGCAGGGCACGGGCGAGGTCGAGGCGACGTGGTACGCGCTCCTCGTCGTCGGGGTCGTGATCGTGATCGATGCGAGCCGCACGGCCGTCTCGCTGAGCGCCTCGCGCCGTTTCCACAGCCCGGCGTTCGGCGCGAGCGCGCTCCATTTCGGGAGCGACCTCGCCGGCTCGACTGCCGTCCTCGTCGGCCTCCTCGCCACCCGGGCCGGCTATCCGGAGGGCGATGCCGCCGCTGCCCTCTTCGTCGCCGTGCTCGTGCTCGCCGCGGCGGCCCACCTCATCCGCCGGAACGTCGACGTGCTCATGGACCAGGCGCCCGGCGAGGAAGTGGATGCCGCCCGGACGGCGATCGAGGCGCTCGGCCCCGGCCTCACCCTCCGCCGGCTGCGCATGCGCCGTGCGGCCGGGCGCCACTTCGCGGACGTCGTCATCGGCGTGTCCCCCGGTGCCGCGGTCGGGCAGGCCCACGCGGCGGCCGACGCCGTCGAGGAGGCGGTCGAGCGCGCAGTGCCCGACACGGACGTCGTCGTCCACGTCGAGCCCGCCGATGCGGAGGCCGGTCTGCCGGAGCGCGCGCTCGCGGCCGCGCTCGGGGTTCCGCGCGTACGCGAGGTGCACAACGTCTCGGTGCTCGAGGTCGGCGAGCACACCGAGGTCTCCCTCCACCTCAAGCTGCCCGGCTCCCTCACGCTCGCCGAGGCGCACGACGTGGCGACCCTCGTCGAGCGCGAGATCCGGGCCGCGCTGCCGGAGGTCGACGCCGTGCAGACGCACCTCGAGCCCCTGACGGAGCCGTCCGCGGTCCACTCCGTGTCGCAGGGTGCCCTGGAGGCCGAGTCGACCGCGGTGCGCCGCATCGTCCGCGAGTCGACCGGCGCCGACCCCCGCGAGCTCCGCTTCCTGGCCTCCGAGCGGGGCGTGGTCGCCTTCCTCACGCTCGCGATGGACCCGGAGGGGGCGCTCGCGGACGCGCATGCGCGCGCCTCCGAGATCGAGGAGCGCATCCGTCGCGACCACCCGGCGATCACGGACGTGATCGTCCACACGGAGCCCTAGCCGCGGCCTAGCCGGGTCGGTAGGCCCAGGCGGATTCGCCGCCCGACTCGTCGTAGGCGCCGACGAAGAGGAAGACCGACCCCGCCGCAACCGGCGGCGCGAAGATGTCCTCGGGTGCGCCGTGGATCTCGCTCCAGGAGTCGGCCGCCACGTCGAGCAGAGCCGCCCG
>JBOHAK010000079.1:0-3931 GCA_050697795.1 Gaiellaceae bacterium | reverse complement strand
CGTCCGCGCGCCGGACCCGCGCCGCGGCGAGCGGGAGCCGGCACGGCTCGGGCGGATCGGGCCACGGGGCGCGCCGCAGCGAGCTCGAGATCCGGTAGCCGAGGAAGACGTCTGCGACGAAGTCGTCGGAGACGGCGCCGCCGAAGAACCCGGCGTCCCGTAGGTACCCCTCGACCTCGGCGAGGGGATCGTCGGAGCGCCAGACCTCCAGCATGACGCGAACGCTAGCGCGCCGCGGCGGCGCTGCCCGGCGTGGCACCTAGAATCGCGCTCGTGGACGCGAGGCCGATCGGGATCTTCGACTCCGGCGCGGGCGGGCTCACCGTCCTGCACGAGTGCCTCGTGACCATGCCGCACGAGAACTTCCTCTACCTCGGGGACGGCGCGCGCTGCCCCTACGGCCCGCGGCCGGCCGGGGAGATCCGCCGCTTCGCCCACGAGATCGCGTCGTACCTCGAGCAGAGCGGCGTGAAGCTGATCGTCGCCGCGTGCAACGCGGCCACCTCGGCGGCCTTGCCGCAGCTCCAGGAAGCGCTGGCCGTCCCGATCGTCGGCGTGCTCGTCCCGGAGGCCCACGCCGCGGTGCAGGCGACGCGCAACCGGCGCATCGGCCTCCTCGCCACCGAGGCGACCGTGGCGAGCGGGCGCTACGAGGAGGTCGTGCACGCGCTCGACGCCGGCGTCCAGGTCGTCCCGGTCGCGTGCCCGAGGCTCGTGCCGCTGATCGAGGACGGGATCGTGGGCGCCGAGCTCGACGCCGCTGTGCGCGAGTACGCGGCGCCTCTCCGCGAGGCGGGCGTGGACACCGTCATCCTCGGCTGCACGCACTACCCGATGATCCGGCGGGTGTTCGACCGCGTCTTCGGGCGCGGGACGACGCTCGTCTTCTCCGCCGACGAGACCGCGCGCGAGGTCGCCGAGACGCTCGAGCGCAAGGGCGTCGAGAACGACCGGGGCCGGGCCGGCTCGACCCGCTTCCTGACGACGGGCGCGCCCGAAGAGTTCCGCGAGCTCGGCGAGCGCTTCCTCCAGCTCCCGATCTCGCACGTCGAGCAGGTGTCGGTCCGTGAGCTCGAGCTCGCGGCGGCGTGACGGCGTGAGCCGGGAGGGTCGCAGGCCCGACGAGCTGCGGCCCGTCGAGCTCGTCCCCGGCTTCGTCGAGCAGGCGGCGGGGTCGGTGCTCATCTCCTTCGGCGGCACGCGCGTCCTCTGCACGGCGAGCGTGGACGCCGGGGTGCCGCGCTGGCTTGCCGGCACCGGGCGCGGCTGGCTCACGGCCGAGTACGGGATGCTCCCGGCGTCCACGGGCCGGCGGACGCAGCGCGAGGCGAGCGCCGGCAAGCAGAAGGGCCGCACCGTCGAGATCCAGCGCCTGCTCGGCCGCTCGCTCCGGGCGGTCTACGACCTGGGCGGGCTCGGCGAGCGCACCGTCTGGATCGACTGCGACGTCATCCAGGCGGACGGCGGCACGCGCACGGCGGCCGTGTCGGGCGCGTGGGTCGCCCTCGCCCTGGCGGCCCGGAGCGCGGGGCTGCCCGAGCCGTCCGAGCTGGTCGGGGCCGTCTCGGTCGGGATCGTGGACGGCGAGGCGCTGCTCGACCTCGACTACGACGAGGACTCTTCGGCCGACGTGGACATGAACGTCGTCATGACGGGGGAAGGGCGCCTCATCGAGGTGCAGGCGACCGCCGAGCGGGTCCCGTTCGACCGAGCCCAGCTCGACGCGCTGGTCGACCTCGCCGCGGCGGGCATCGAGCAGATCGGCGAGCGGCAGAAGGAGGCATTGCGATGATCCCCGACGTCGGCTGGGTGGACGTCCTCGTTCGGCTCGCGGTGGCGGCCGCGCTGACGGGGGCGATCGGGATCGAGCGCGAGCTGCGCGAGCGCGCCGCCGGCCTGCGCACGCACATGCTCGTGGGCGTCGGCTCGGCGCTCTTCACCATCGTCTCGGCTTACGGCTGGGGGGAGTTCCGCTTCTCGACGGCCGAGGGCGTCGTCTTCGACCCGACCCGCATCGCCGCCCAGATCGTGACCGGCATCGGGTTCCTCGGGGCGGGAGCGATCATCCGCCAGGGTCTTTCCGTGAAGGGTCTCACGACGGCCGCCGGCCTCTGGGTAGTGGCCGCCATCGGCATGGCCGCCGGGGCCGGCTACTACTCCGCGGCGCTCATCGCGACCGGCGTCGTCCTCGTCGGGCTCGGCCCGTTCCGCTGGCTGGAGGGCGGCGCGGCGCTGGCGCGCTTCCGGCGGGCGGGCGGCGCGCTCGAGATCGACCTCACGGCCGAGCATCCCATCTCGGACGTGCTCGCCGTCGTCGACGCCCGCCGCGTACGGCTCAGCCGGGTCGAGTTCGCCGACGACGACGCCGGCCGTCACCTCCGCGTCGAGCTGGACGTCCCGCTCGGCTCCGCCGAGGAGCGGCTGGTCGACGATCTCGCCGCGATCGAGGGGGTGCGGGGCGTGCGCTGGAGCGAGTGAAGGCGACACTCGTCTCGAAGAACGCCCACAAGGCGCGGGAGCTCGAGCGGCTCCTCCCCGGCTGGGAGATCGAGCCGATCGACGTCGCGGAGCTCCCCGAGGAGACGGGCGCGACCTTCTACGAGAACGCGCGGGCGAAGGCGCTCTTCGGACGCGCCGTCGGCGACCCCGGCGCCTGGACGATCGGCGAGGACTCGGGGCTCGAGGTCGAGGGTCTCGCCGGGCGGCCGGGGATCCGCTCCGCGCGCTACGCGGGCGAGGGCGCGAGCGACGAGGAGAACACGGCGAAGCTCCTCGTCGAGCTCGCGGGCGTCGTCGGCGACGGTCGGCGCGCGCGGTACGTCTCCGAGCTCGTGTGCGTGGCGCCCGGGCTCGACGAGTACCGGGGGAGCGGGACGCTCGCGGGCCGCATCGCGGCGAGGCCGCGGGGGTCGGGCGGCTTCGGCTACGACCCGGTCTTTATCCCCGACGGGGAGGAGCGGACGGTGGCAGAGCTGGGCGACGACTGGAAGGCGCGCCGCAGCCACCGCGCGGCAGCCGCGGCCGCCCTGCGGAAGGCCGTGGGCCTCAGCGACCGGTCGCCGAGAAGTGCTCCGGGTCCGCGGCGCCGAGCGCGTTGAAGATTCGCGGCTCGAGAGGACAGCGTTTCATCAGCTCGCCGAAGTGCTTGTGCTGCGACACGTCAATTGCGCCTTTCGGTTTCTTGTTCCCAGAGTGGTTCGATTTTCGTCCCGCGCAGGTGCCCTTGCACGACGGGGCACCACACTGGATGAAGCAGATGTGCTCGGAGTGGGCCGGGTCCCGGAAGCCGGAAGTGAGCTCCCCTTGCCAGCCGTTCTTGCGCGCGAACTCGAGGTAGGGCTTCATCCAGTTGGCGACCGGGCGCCCATCGAACTGCGTGGCGCCGGCCGCGAGCGACTGTTGGGCGCGCTCGTGCTGGTCGCGGCGGCGCTCCTTCCCGAGCGCGATCATCTCGGCGGGCAAGACCTCGGGCGACGTCGGGCGGTCGAGTCGCCTGCGGAACTGCGCCGTGACGCGCATCGATCGCTGGCGACCGCCCTCGTAGCCGATGTAGAACTTGCACCCGACGATGCGTTTGTTGGTGAGGGGCCCTCGATCGCCGTCGACGCTCAGGTGGGGGAACTTCTCCAGGAACTTGCCCGTGAAGCGGTTCAGGTCGCGTTGGAGATCCTTGGCCTCTGCCTTGGTCATCTGCGGCCTCCCTGGTGCGACCCCGAGGTTTGTGCTCTCCGGCACGTGTGAAGCTACGCTGATGGTGGTCGCGCGTCAAGCCGGGCGCCGGGGAGGAACCCGCATGGCTGCTGAGTTGCATGGCGTCGGGGTGGCTTGTAGATTCCGCACGTGCAGCTGTTCTCGCACGACGACAAGGCGGATGCGCTCGGCCGCGCGCCGCTCTTCCAGAATCTGTCACGCGGCGAGCTGGTCCAGCTGG
>JBOHAK010000078.1:0-1706 GCA_050697795.1 Gaiellaceae bacterium | reverse complement strand
GCGGCGGCCCGCGCCCTCGTCGAGCGGGCGGCGGCCGAGCTCGGGAGCCTCGACCTCGTCGTCCACGCCGCGGGGGACGGGTTCTTCCCGCGCGCCGTCGAGGACGTGAGCGAGGCGGACTGGGACGCGGCCTTCGGGGCGACGGCCAAGGGCAGCTTCTTCGTCGCCCAGGCGGCCGCGCCCCACCTGCGGGAGTCGAGCCTCGGCCTCCTCGTCCTCCTCGAGGACGTGGCCGCCTACCAGCCGTGGCCGTCGTTCGCACCACACTGCGCGGCCAAGGCCGCCCAGGCCATGCTCACGCGGGTGCTGGCGCTCGCGCTCGCGCCCGACGTGCGGGTCTGCGGGATCGCCCCGGGGCCCGTGGCCGTCCTGCCGGGGCAGGAGGGGCGCCGCGCGGCGGAGACGGCTCTGGGCCGGATCGGCTCGCCGGAGGACGTCGCCGGGGCCGTCGCCTACCTCGTCGGCGCCTCGTTCGTCACCGGCACGTCGCTCGTGGTGGACGGCGGCCGGCTCCTCCGCTGACCGCAGTCGAATCCGGACTCGCTTGTGTTTCGTATCCGGAGGCGGTATGTCTGCGGCCGTGGCGACAGCGGAGAGCGACTCACGCCTCATCGAACGCGTCGCAGGCGGCGATCGCGACGCGTTCACCGAGCTCTACCGCCGCTTCGCGCGGCCGGTGCTCGCCATGGCCCTTCGCCAGCTCGGCGACAACGGCCGTGCGGAGGAGGCCGCGCAGGAGACGTTCGCCGCCGTGTGGCGCTCGGCGCGGAGCTACAAGCCCGAGCGGGGCTCGGCGTCGGCCTGGCTCTACGCGGTGGCGCGCCACGCGATCATCGACCGCGCCAGGCAGCGCCGGGAGCCGGTCGTCGAGGTGCCGGAGGAAGCCTCGCCCGAGGCGGGCCCGGCCGACCAGGCCGAGGGCGCCTGGCTCACGTGGCGCGTGCATTCCGCGCTCGAGCAGCTCCCGGAGCGGGAGCGGGCCGTGCTCGAGCTCGCCTACTGGAGCGGGCTCTCGCAGACCGAGATCGCGAGCTACCTCGACGTCCCGCTCGGGACCGTCAAGACGCGCACGCGGACCGGCCTCTCCCGCCTGGCCGGCCTCCTCGAGGAGGTGAGAGCATGAAGGAGCCGCCCGACCTCCACGAGCTGCTCGGCGACGACCTGCCGGAGGACGAGGTCGAGCGCCTCCGTGGCGTCGACGCCTTGCTCCGGAGCGTCCCGGCGCCGCCGCACGAGATCCCGCTCTCCCTGACGCACGCCGTCGAGCAGCTGGCCGTCCCGCCCGCCCGGATCCCGCGCCGGCGGATGGCGCTGGCGATCGCGTTCGCGGCCCTCGTCGCCGCGCTCGCGTTCGGCGTCGGCCGCTGGAGCGGCGGGGAGAGCTTCGAGGAGGCCTGGAGCGCGGAGCTGGTCGCGACCGAGGACGGCCGCGGCGCCTCGGCGGTCGTCTACGTGGGCCACCGGGACGAGGAGAGCGGGAACATGGAGCTCGTGCTCGACATCTCGGGCCTGCCGCCGCTCGAGCCGGACGAGTTCTACGCGCTCTGGCTGGTCGAGGACGGCGAGTGGAGCGCGACGTGCGGCTACTTCTCGGTCGGGGAGGGAGAGACGACCGTGCGCATGACCGTCTCCTACGACATCCGCGACTTCGAGGCCTGGGCCGTCTCCACGGGCCATCCGACCGAGCACGGCCCCCAGCTCCTGCG
>JBOHAK010000077.1:0-6866 GCA_050697795.1 Gaiellaceae bacterium | reverse complement strand
GTCCGATCTCGATCGCGCTGCCGAGGATGTAGTAGGTCCACTCTCCGTCGATCGCGCCGGCGATGATGGTGAGCGCGTAGACGATGCTCAGCGCGATGTTGGCGATTCGGTTGACTCGTGGCCGCAGGATGAGTGCGCAGAACACCATGAGACTTGGGATGACGACATAGACGGTGGTCCCCAGGAGGAACGACTGGTTGACGGTGAACCCGCCGACTTCGCCAGCCTCGAGGTCGGCCCTGAAGTCAGGCCGGTAGAGGCTGAAGAGATCGACGTAGGCGAAGACGAACAGCACTGACGTCCAGAGCGCCGAGATCTTGATCCTGACGTTCACGTTGGCAGGCTCGAACTTCGTTTCGGCACTCACGGCGTCCCCTCGTGGGTTGGTTCATCGGCGGCTGAGTTCGTCAGCCCGTCCTAGGGTGAAGCGGAACGTAACACTGCTCGAAACGACGGCAGAGAGGGCGTGAATGTGTCGCTCGGGCACGCCTTCCCTCATGGCCTCTTCGTCACCCACGACGGGGAGGAACAGGCCGGACGTGTTATCGCCGCAGCCGTAGGCGGCTCACGCCGCGAGACGACGCGGGAGGGAGGTCGTTCAGCTCGAGCGCGCCGAAGGCGCCCATGATGACGCGAGCTCGTCGCGGTTCCATCCCGGCCCGCGAGCGCCGGCCTGGTAGACGCTCTCGAGGAAGGCAAGGAGGGTTGCGCGTGGGTCGTCTGCAGTCCTGACGCTCTCGTAAGGGAGAAGGACGAGCGGGCTTCTCTCGCCGGCCCAGTGCGCCTCCTCGGGACGAAGCGGCTGTGAGCGCATGTCGGGTGGCTCGGGCGAAGCGTAGGAGTAGTAGCTCGGCTCGCGCACCTTCTCGTCGCCGGCCCAGAAGCCGAAGGAGACGACCTCGTGCGAGTACGCCTCGCGCGACACGAGCCCGGCGTCCGGCGAAGGAGGCGCACGGTGGCCGCTGAAGCGGGTGACCGCGAGATCGAGCCCGTGCCAGAAGAGGTGGACCGGGCTCGTCTTGCCGACGTACCACCCCGCGAACTCCTCGAAAACCGTGTCGGTCCAGTCGAGGATCTGCCAGAAGCGATTGGCGGCAACCGGATCATAGGAAGCGTGCTCGTCGTCCTCGGGAAACGGCGTCGTCATCGGGACGCCGTAGGGAGACTCGTCAATCTGGACGTCGACGCCCAGGCGTGCGAGCGTCGCGTGCAGCTGGTGATCGAAGGCGGCGACCGACAGCCCGTCGCCGAGCGGGAACGACTCGACGGCGTCTTTGTTCGTTCGCACTACCAGCCGGTGGTCGACGAGGTCGAATGCGATCTCGAACGTGACCCCGTTTGCTGCTTGGAGGCGCCTCGTGGTCAGGCCGCGTACATCGAGGTAGAGCGTCGTGTGCCACCAGTGATTCCGCGGCGCGGTCGAGGCCATGCGCATCTTTCCGACGATCTGCAGCCACAGGTGCAAGGTCGTCTTCGTGGCTTCCCACTCCGCCCGCGGCAGCCCAGGTAGTTCAACGCGGCCTTCACTGGTCATTGCCGTGCCCAGTTCCTGCAGGGTCGAGCCGAAGCGTCGGCCGAATGGACGTTCGCTCACGCACGCGCCGGAATGCACCGTTCTCTGGCCCGGCGGGGAGACGGCGTCGGGCGTCTTGGTGCGCGCTCCTCGGTTGAAGCGACCCTCACCCGGTCGGGCTTGTGCCTGTCTCCGTCGTCGCAGGGGCGGTCGGTGCCGGTTCCGTTGTCACGGTCTCGACGACTGTCGTCACGGGCTCGGTCGTCGTCGCCGACTCGGTAACCGTCGGGGGAACTGCCGTCGTGGTCTCGGGTGAGGTTTCCGTCCGCGAAGGGAGGGTCGGCAGCGTCACGTCGGGCAAGCTGCCAGTCGGCGGCCCGGTCGCACCGGAAAGGCCCGGGAGCCCGCTCGAGCCTCCTCCGCAGCCTCCGAAGGTAACCGGCAACAGCAGTGACAGCGAGGAGGGGACCGAGTCGGAGAGCCTGACGCGGCACGGCACGAGTCTAGAGACCGCGGGGCGGGACGGCCTCACGCGTCTGCGGTGTCGTGAAATGGGCACGGAGCCCGCATCCGGTCACAGGTTGGAGGCGGGGTCCGTCGGTAGATAGTCGGGTCGGTGGCGCTTCCAAGTTGCCCCGGCGAGCAAGCCGATCAAGAGCGTCGGCACCACCGACCAGACGCGATAGACGAGCACCGCGGCGACGACCTCGACCTGGTCGCCCCCGAAGCCTACGAGCGCGGTCGTCAGGCCGAGCTCGACCACGCCGAGACCGCCCGGGGTGATCGGGATCGAGCCGAGCAGGCGGACGAGCGACCATGCCGCGAATGCCTCGACTGCGCTCACGTCTGCGGCGGGGACGCCCAGCACGCGTAGCGAGACCAGCAGGACGAGGAAGACGGTGAGATGCCCGGCGAGCGTTGCGAGCGTGAGGACGTGCCAACGACGGTTCAGGAGCCTGTTCGTCCTGTCCCGGAAGCGGACGAACGCCTCGCCGTCCCAGTGCACCGGCTTCCTCCGGATCAGCCGCAACCCCCACGAGGCGATCCGCGCTGCGAGGTCGCCGATCCAGCGCGCGAGCTTCGGCGTGCTGAGACCAGCCGCAAAGGCGGCGACGACGAGCACGAAGATCGCCAGGCCGAGGTACGCGATCGTGTCGAGGGCCCCATGGGAATCTCCGGTCAGCGTCAGCAGCCCGAGCGCGACGGTGGGGAAGGCGAGCATGGCGAGCTGGTTCCAGACGCCGGTTACGGCGACCGCCAGGCTCACCGGTGAGGCGCCGAAGCCCCAGGCGCGGAGCATTGCGAAGGACAGCGCCATCCCGACCGCGACTCCTCCGGGAGCGATGTAGGTCGACGCGGTCGAGGCCTGTGTGACGACGAAGGCCTGGCGAAAGCGGAGGCCCGGCAGAGCGGCCATCCAGGGCGGTGCGAAGGTGACGAGATTGAGGATCGTCGCCCCTGCGAGCAGCGCGATGTCCCTCCACGAGAGGGTCTTGACCACGCCCCAGACGTCGCGGTAGTCGGCGATCCGGGGCAGGACGAACGCGAATGTCGCGACGACGACCGCGACCCCGACTCCCACACCGAGCACGTGCCGCTTCGAGAACCTCCTGCGGCGACCGGCCGTCGTCTCACCCGCCCTGTCAGCCTCGGCCGTCATCGCCTGTCGTGCTTTCTCGCGCTCGCCGACCGCGTCGGGCAGCTCGGGTCTCATCGGATTCCCCTACCCGAGGACACGTCGCCGGGATCATCGCAGCGCTTTGCACGCCGGCCGGGAGAGCAAGGGGCCGCAGCCGAATCGCGAGCCACCTGCAACGATAGTAGGCGCCGCGGAACGAGACGAGTTGGGTCGACGAAGGGCGACCACAGCAGCTTGAGGACGGATATGTCGGACGCGATCGTGTACGTCGACGTTGCAGATGTTCGTGAGGGAGCGCTCGAGGAGCTGAAGGCGGCCATGAAGGAGCTGGTCGAGTTCGTCGATGCGAACGAGCCGCGGCTCATCGCCTACAACGTCTACTTCAGCGCCGACGGCACGAGGATGACCGTCGTGCACGTGCATCCCGACTCCGCATCGCTGGAATGCCACATGGAGGTGGCGGGACCGGTCTTTCGCCGGTTCGTGGAGCTCGTCACGCTGTCCTCGATCCACGTCTACGGCGAGCCGAGCGAGGAACTCCTGAAGCAGTTGCGTGAGAAGGCACGTCTCTTGGGGGGCGGCACTGTCGCGGTGGAAGTCTTGCACGCAGGCTTCACGCGTTTCTCGGTGCGCTGATCATCCGGCAAGCGTGGGGCGGCCGCCGAGCAGCGGCCGGCCCCAAAAAGGCCTCTCAGGCGCCGGTCAGCTCTGCTGCGATCTCGCAGAAGGGGAAGTCCTCGGCGAAGCCCGGGTGCGGTCCGTGCACCGCCGTATGGGTCTCTTCGATGAACTCCGCTCCGGGCATGCCGTCGCCGAGCGTGTCGAAGAGCGCCGTGTGGATCAGTCCACGGACGACACCGATCCGCAGTCGCAGATCCTGTACGAGATGCACGTCAACGGCGAGCTCGCCGGCGAGGCCACGACGATCGGGTACGCCTCGACGCTCGCGTACTGCCGCGGCGAGGGAGTCAACCGGATCGTCGCCAGGCGATCGACACGTCCGGCAACGCCTCCGCATTCAGCAACGAGATTCTGTTCAGCTGCCGACGGCACGAGGGAGCGCCGCGCCCGCCGCCGGAGGTCGAACGGGCGCGGCGTCCTCGATCACGCTTTCGGACGGAACGTCCCGAGGTCTATCCTCCGCAGCCATGAGCATCGCCAAGGTTCCGCGCGCGTCCGAGTTCCTCCGCCAGGACGGGAAGGAGAAGGTCACCGGCTCCGGCCGGTACACGGCTGATCTGACCCTCACGGGTCAGCTGCACGCGAAGTTCCGCTACGCCGACCATACGCATGCTCGCATCGTCTCGATCGACGCGAGCCGCGCGCGGGCGATGCCGGGCGTGTTCGCCGTCCTCACCCACGAGGACGTGCCCGAGGTGCTCTACGGCGATCTCGCCAAGGATCGCCGGCTGTTTGCGCGGGAGCGGGTGCGGTTCGAGGGAGACGTCGTCGCCGCTGTCGCGGCGTTGACCCCGGAGATCGCCGCCGAGGCCGCCGCGGCGGTCGAGATCGATTACGAGCCGCTTCCGGCCGTCAGCGACATCGAGGCTGCGCTCGCGGAGGACGCTCCGCTGATCCACGAGGGCTGGGCGTCGTACGAGGCCGACGAGGAGCTCCGGCGGGACGGGAACGTCCTCGGCTACTCGACGGTCGTGAAGGGCGACGCCGACGCCGCGATCGCGGGCGCGGACGTCGTGGTCAAGAGCCGCTACGTCTCCGACGCCTCGCAGGGAGCGCCGATCGAGCCGCGCGCCCTCCTCGCCCAGTGGCAGGGCGACCGCGTCACCGTGTGGAGCTCGACGCAGGTTCCGTACGCCGCCAGGAGCGGCGTCGCGCGGGTCTTGCAGCTCCCCGAGTCTCACGTACGCATCGTCGTCCCCCTGCTCGGCGGTGGCTTCGGGTCCAAGTGCGACTTCCACTTCGAAGGCCACGTCGCCGCCCTCGCCCGCGCGGCCGGGCGGCCGGTGAAGCTCGTCTTCACGCGCGAGGAGGAGTTCATCGCCCCCGACCACCGCCGCGAAGGCATGGTGATCGAGCTCGAGACCGGAGCGCGCCGCGACGGAACGCTCGTCGCCCGCCGCGGCCGCCTCGTCCTGGACGGGGGCGCCTACTGTGGGGAGGGCGGCTTCTTCGCCCAGCTCGCGGCCATGCACGCCTGCGGGCCGTACGCGATCGAGAACGTGAACGTCGAAGCCACCCTCGTGTACACGAACAACCAGCCGTCGGGCTCCATCCGCGCCCCGACGGCGCCACAGGTCTGCTGGGCGCTGGAGCAGCACATGGACGAGCTGGCCGGGGAGCTGGAGCTCGATCCGATCGGCCTGCGGCGGCGCACGCTCGTCCAGGAGGGCGACGAGGGGCCGACGCGCCAGGTGTTCGGGCCGATCGCGATGCGGGAGACCCTCGACCGTGCCGTGGAGATGGTCGCGCCCGACGGCGACCTCCCCGAGGACGAGGCGATCGGGGTGTCGTGCGGCTGGTGGCCGTCGTTCGGCAACCCTTCCGGCGCCTACGTGAAGCTGAACGCCGACGGCTCGGGGACGATCGTCACCGGCGCGCAGGAGAACGGCAGCGGCGCCGTCATGGCGCTCCCGCTCCTCGCCGCGGAGGTCCTGGGGATGGAGCCGTCCTCGTTCTCGATCCTCTACCAGGACACGGATGCCGCACCGTGGGACGCGGGCTCGTCGGGCTCGCAGACGACGATGAACAGCGGGCGCGCCGTCGTGGCCGCCGCGGCCGAGGTGCGAGAGCAGCTGCTCGACCTCGCCGCGGAGAAGCTCGAGGTGGCCCGCGAGGACCTCGAGCTCGTCGGCGGGCGGGTGCAGGTCGTCGGGTCGCCGGCCAAGGCGGTCGAGATTCTCGAGCTGGCGGGGTCCGGCGAGCCGCTCATCGGCAAGGGTTCCGGGCCCGTGCCCGAGAATCCCCCCTGCGACGCGGAGGGCTGCCTGGGCCGCCTCGGCATGGAATCGTTCCTCGAGCCGCAGGTCTTCACGCACGCCGCCCGCGTCAAGGTCGACCGCGAGACCGGCGTCGTGCGCGTGCTGCACGTGGCTGCCGCGCACGACTCGGGCGTGATCGTGAACCGCCTCGGGGCGACCGGGCAGGTGTACGGCGGCATCGTGATGGGGATCGGGCAGGCGCTCCTGGAGGCGTCGCAGCTCGACGAGGACGGACGCCAGCGCAACCCGCATCTCCTCGACTACAAGCTCGTGACGGCGTCCGACACTCCCCGTATCGACATCGCCTGGATCGAGACTCCGGCGGTGAACGGCGGCCCGAACGGATCCCGGGGCGTCGGCGAGCCGCCGACGGTGCCGACACCGGGGGCCATCGCCAACGCGATCGCACGTGTCGTCGGCGGCCGGGTCAAAGAGCTTCCGATGACTCCCGAGCGGGTCTGGGCCGCCGCGGCCGAGCACGGCCGTTGACCTCGGCATTCGTCTCGGCGCAGAGCCTCGACGAGGCGCTCTCGGCGCTCGCGGCCGGCGCCCGCCCGGTCGCCGGCGGCACCGATCTCGTGGTCGGCGCCCGGCAGGGCAAGGCGCCGCTGCCCGAGAGCATCGTCGCCGTCCATCGCCTGGAGGAGCTCCGCGGCTCGACGACGGGGGACCGGGTGCTTCGTCTCGGCGCGCTCGTGACCCACGCGGAGATCGCTGCCGACCCTGTCGTCCGGGAGCGGCTGACGGCGCTCGCGGACGCCTCGTCGATCGTGGG
>JBOHAK010000076.1:0-4528 GCA_050697795.1 Gaiellaceae bacterium | reverse complement strand
CCACCGTAGCAACCGCCGCCGTTTGGGGTCAAGACCCCGTGCGGCGCTGGTGGGACTTCAGAAAGTGCCGCTCAATGCCGGAAATGCCGCACGCCCGTCAGCACCATCGCCAGGCCGTGCTCGTTACAGGCGTCAACCGAGTCCTGGTCGCGCACCGAGCCGCCCGGCTGGATGACCGCCGCGACGCCCGCCTTGGCGGCCTCGTCGATGTTGTCGCGGAAGGGGAAGAAGGCGTCGGAGGCGAGCACCGACCCGGTGACGTCGTGGCCGTGCTCGGCCGCCTTCTCGAGCGCCAGGCGGACGGCGTCCACGCGGCTCATCTGACCGCCGCCGATCCCGAGCGTCTGCAGGTCCTTCGCGACCACGATCGCGTTCGAGGCCACGTGCTTCACGATCCGCCAGGCGAAGAGGACGTCGCCCCACGCGCGCTCGTCGGGGGCGCCGCCGGTCACGACCTCCATGCCCTCCCGGTCGTCCACCTCGGTGTCGGCGTCCTGGACGAGGAAGCCGCCGAGGACCCGCCGGTAGTCGCGGTCGCCCGGGCTCGCGCCGCGCCGCTCGCGGTCGGCGAGGATCCGCAGCGCCTCCTTGCCCCTGAGCGTCGCAAGGGCCTCGTCGTCGAGCTCGGGCGCGATGAGCACCTCGACGAAGTGCTGGGCGAGGCGCGCGGCAAGCTCCGGCCCGACCTTGCGGTTGAGGGCGACGACCCCGCCGTAGGCGGAGACGGGGTCGGCGGCGAGCGCCTTCTCGTAGGCCTCCTCGATCGTCGCGGCCACGCCGCAGCCGCACGGGTTCGCGTGCTTCACGATCACGCAGGTCGGCAGCCTGAACTCGCCCGCGAGCGCCCGGGCGGCGTCGAGGTCGTTGAGGTTGTTGAACGAGAGCGGCTTCCCGTTCAGCTGCTCCACGCGCGAGAGCAGGTGACGGCGGACGCCCGCCTCGGCGTAGTACGCCGCCCGCTGGTGCGGGTTCTCCCCGTACACGAGCTCGGCCTGGCGCTCGAGCGAGACGAGCAGCCGCGGCGGGAACGTCTCGATGTCGGCGAACCACGAGGCGATCGACGCCTCGTACGCGGCCGTGTGCGCGAAGGCCTCCGCCGCGAGCTGCCGGCGCTGGTCGAGGCCGACGCCGTCGCCGCCCGCGAGCTGCGCCAGGATCCGCTCGTACCGGCCGGGGTCGCAGACAGGCACGACGTCCACGAAGTTCTTCGCGGCGGCGCGCAGGAGCGCCGGCCCGCCGATGTCGATCATCTCGACGGCCTCCTCCTCGCGGACGTTCCGGCGCCCGGCGACCGTCTGGAAGGGGTAGAGGTTCACGCAGACGAGGTCGAACGTGCGGATGCCCTGGTCGCGGAGCTCGTCGAGGTCGGCCTCGAGCCCCCGCCGCGCGAGGATGCCGGCGTGGATGCGCGGATGGAGCGTCTTCACGCGGCCGCCGAGCAGCTCGGGGACGTCTGTGAGCTCCTCCACGGGCACGACGTCGATCCCCAGCTCGGCGACGTAGGCTGCCGTCCCGCCGCTCGCCACGATCTCGACGCCCAAGTCGTTCAGGCCGCGGGCGAACACGTCGAGGCCCGTCTTGTCGAACACGGAGATGAGCGCGCGGTCGATCACGGGGCGACCTTTCCTTCCAGGAAGAGGCGCACACCGTACGGCAGGAGACGGTGCTCGACCTCGTGGATCCGCTCCCGGAGCGACTCGGCGGTGTCCTCCTCCTCCACCCGGATGCGGGCCTGGAGGATCATCGGGCCGCTGTCGACGCCCTCGTCAACGAAGTGAACAGTGACACCGGTCTCGGACACGCCGGCCGCGAGCGCGTCCTCGATCGGGGTCGTGCCGGGGAAGGCGGGGAGCAGGGACGGATGGACGTTGACGATGCGGCCCGGAAAGAGGTCGAGGAACCGCGGTGTCAGGAGCTGCATGTAGCCGGCGCACACGACGACCTCCACGCCGTGGTCCGAGAGCCACGCGCCCATCGCGCCGTCGCGCTCCTCCCGACTCACGAAGTCTTCGAGCGCGAACACGGCGGCCTCGACGCCGGCGGCCCGCGCCCGGTCGAGCGCCTGCACGCCTGCCGTGTTCGAGGCCACCGCGCCGATCGGGAGCCCGTCGTCGATCAGCGCCTGCAGGTTCGTCCCGCGCCCCGAGACGAGGACGCCGATCACCTGTCGGTCCAGGCCACGCCCTCCAGGCCTTCCTCGAGCCGGCCGATCACCGGGAAGCCGGCGCGCTCGGCCTCGGCGGCCGGCACGACCGCGCAGTAGCCGATGCCGAGGTTGAAGACGCGGCGCTGCTCGTCCTCCGGCACGCCGCGCTCGTCGAGCCAGGCGTAGACGGGCGGGCGCTCCCAGCTGCCCGCGTCGACGAGGGCCCCGAGCCCCGTGGGCAGTGCGCGCGGCAGGTTCCCCGGGACGCCGCCGCCCGTGACGTGGGCGAGCGCGCGCACGTCGCAGCGGTCGCGCAGGCCCCGCACGTCGTCGAGGTAGAGCCGCGTCGGCGGCAGCAGGAGCTCCGCGTCGACGTCGTCGTCCCCGAGCAGGCGGCGGACGAGCGTGAAGCCGTTGGCGTGCAGGCCGGAGGAGGGGAGGCCGAGGACGGCGTCGCCCGGCTCGCACCGCGACCCGTCGACGAGCCGGTCACGCCGGACGAGCCCTACCATCGTCCCGGCGAAGTCGAGCTCGCCCTGGCGGTAGATCCCCGGGAGCTCCGCCGTCTCGCCGCCGAGGATGGCGCACCCGATCGAGCGGCAGACCGACGCCGCGCCGGCCACGAGCTCGGCCACCTCGGCCAGGTCGAGCGTCCCGGCGGCGGCGTAGTCCAGGAAGAAGAGCGGGTCGGCGCCCGTCGTCAGCAGGTCGTTGGCGCAGTGCGCCGCCAGGTCGACGCCCGCATCGTGGAGGCGCCCGGCCCGCCGCGCGAGGACGATCTTCGTCCCCACCCCGTCCGTGGTCGCCGCGAGGAGCCGCTCCCCGTCGAGGGCGAAGAGGCCGGCGAATCCTCCGAGACCGGTCTCGACTGCGTCCGTGCGAGTGGACTCGACGGCGGCGCGCAGCCGCTCGACGACGTCCTCGGCCTTCGCCAGCGACACTCCCGCCTCTCCGTACGAGGTCAGAGCAGCACCTCGCTCACGAGCTCGGGCCGCCCCTCCGGTCCGTGCGGGACGAAGCGGACGAGCGTGTCGCCGACCACGACCTCGCACTCGAGCCGGTCGACCCCGAGAATCTCCGCGAGCGCGACGGCCTTCTCCTCGGGATCCTCCGCGCGCAGATGGAGCTCGCCGAGGCGGAGATCCTCCACGTTCGCGAGCAGGTCGTCGATCCACTCGCGCGGCGGATGGAGCTCGAGCCGGTACCCCGCTTCGGTCGCGACGAACGTGCGCTTTCCCGGATGGTCCTGGATCTTGAGGCCGAGGTCGGCGGCGCGCTCCAGCGCCTCTGTGAAACCGTCCTCGTCGAGCGCCACGCCGATGTGGTCGACGCGCGGATGCTCCCAGTGCCCGGGCTGGAGGACGACGTTCACCGGGCCGCGGGTCAGCTCGACGAGGCGCAGCCGGAAGCCGCTCGCGTCTAGCTCCTCCCAGGACGTTCCCGGCTCGAACCACTCCGACGCCTCGCCCTTCCAGCCGTAGCGGCCCACGAGCTCGAAGCCGAGCTTTCCGAGGTAGCGGGCCTCGAGCAGCCGGACCTTGCTGGTCACCAGGTGGTAGTGGAAGAGCTGCACCGGGCGCCCGCCATCGTAACGGGCGCGCCGTCACGCGTTAGCATGCCCCGGACCGCCGCGACGAAGGAGGATGCATGTCGAGCACGCCGCCCCCGCCGCCCCCTCCGGCGCAGAGCTACGAGCGCCAGTACTACCCCATGCCTCCGGTCCCCGCGCCCACCGGCGAGCTCATCGTCTTCCTCGTCGCCTGGCTCGTCGCGCTCGTCGTCACGCTCGCCGCCGACGCGGTCGACTGGCCGGCCTTCCTCACCGCGACGGTCGTTCTCGCCGCCGCGTACATCATCTCCCGCGGGATCGCCAAGGCCGGCAAGGTCTACGAGCACAGGTAGAGCCGAGGAGCCGGGGCCGAAGCCCGGCTCCCTCGACGGTCGCGTTTCAGCGGTTCGTGGCGTTCTCGCCGCACATGCCGGAGCCCATCACGCAGGGCGAGTGCCCGGTGATCTCCACCTTGCGGTTGCCCTTCGAGTCCGAGTAGAGGCGGAACTTCGTCCACGCGGTGTTGTTCCCGGGGTCGGACTCCGTGAAGATGCCCGCGAAGTTCGACGTGCTGACGAGGTAGTAGTCGTCGCCGTTCGGGACGTCGGTGAGGTCGAGCTGCTGGCCGGGCGTCGCGTGGTGGTACTGGTCGACCCAGCCCGGCGCGATCCCCTGGTAGCTCGCGTAGCAGTCCCAGAAGAGCCGGTCGCGCGTCGGCTGGTTGCCGACGAGCTTGTAGGCGTCGATGAGGCAGAAGGTCGTCTTGATCGAGTTGCCGCCCACCACCGGGCCGGTCGGGCTTCCCCACCGCACCTCGAAGAGGGCGGTGTCGC
>JBOHAK010000075.1:0-1758 GCA_050697795.1 Gaiellaceae bacterium | reverse complement strand
CATGGGCACAACCACCTGCTGCCCGTCGACGACCGGGGCGGCGAGGTTCACCGCGTCGAGTGCGGCCTTCGGTCGCGGGCCGCCGGCGAGCGCGATCGCGTCGTCGATGCGGCTTCCTTCGGCGAGCTGGTAGAGGCCGGGACGCGCGACAGCCCCTGCAACGTGCACGACGACCTCCCGGGCCGGCTCCTCCTCCACCTCGAGCGCCGCCGCCTTCGCCTGCGCGGCGGGCCCCTCGCCCGCGCTGCCGAGCGCCATCCGTCCGGCGAGGGCGAGGAACGCGAGCACCGCCAGCCCGTAGGCGAGCGCGCGCCCGCGGGAGATCGCCGGCATGCGCATCCCCTAGCCGGGCGCGGAGTAGGCGACGAGGAGCCGCGGACGCAGGTCGGTCGTCGGATGACCCGCCGAGAGGAGGTACGGACCGCCGGAGCCGTACTCCTCGTCGCCCTCCTGGACCTTCAGCAGGAGGCCGTTGTTCGGGAGGAGCTCGCGGTGCCACGACCGCGCCAGCCCGGTGACGTCCCAGCTCAGCCACTGCGGGCTCCAGCCGGCGAGCACGACGTCGGTGGACAGGGAGCGGGCGTCGAACTCGACCTCTCGCTCGCGAAACCAGCTCGAGGAGAGGATGCGGTGCGCGTCGAGCACGTAGCCGAGCTCGCCACACGGAACCGTTCGGAGCCGCGGCGCGATGCACGTGCCGTCGTGGCGGACGAGGAGCCGGGCGGAGTCGATCTCGGCCGAAGAGGGGACCTGTGCGAGGGAGAACCGCAGGGCCGAGCGCCATACCTTGTCCTCGGCGCCGCCGATCGGCAGCCGGGGGCCGTCGTCGCGGTAGCAGCGCTCCTCCCAGTCGTAGCTCCAGTCGCACCAGAACGCGAGCCCGACGTCCGCGCTCGGCGGGATCGCCATGGTCACTGCTGCGCGCGCACCGGAGGCGGGGCCGGCGATGCAGAGCGCCGTGACGGCGAGAAGGAGAAGGCGCCTGCGCATGACCGGGATGCTGGCGGGGAAAAGCGCGTGTGTGGCGCGCGAGAGGTGCCGAAAGCGCGACGGAACGTCTTAGAGCAACTCGCGGCCGCGGCGGAGCGCTCGCAACGTGCTCCAGCCCCCGTCGCAGGCGAGCACCTGACCGTTCACCCACCCACCCGCCGGCGAGCAGAGGAAGGCGACGAGCGCGGCAGAGTCCTCCGGTCGCCCCAGTCGCCCCAGCGGGTGTTCGGCGGCCAGCCGCTCTCGGAGGTCGGGGTGGACGTCGAGCCAGCCGGTGTCCGTCGGCCCCGGATCGACGGCGTTGACGGTGATCCCACGCGGCGCGAGCTCGGCCCCGAGGGAGAGGGTGAGCCGTTCGAGGGCGCCCTTGCTCGCCGCGTAGGCGACCTCGCCGGCCAGAGGCGGGCCGCTCGTGTAGACGACGATCCGGCCTCGTCCCGGCTCGCCGCGCCAGCGGCGGACAAAGGCGGCGCAGAGCAGGAACGCGCCGCGCGCGTTCACGTCGAGATGACGGTCCCACTCGGGCACGTCCGCCTCCAGGAGGCCTCCGGCCCCGCGAGTGCGTGTGCGCGAGGACCAGCGCGGAGAGAGGCCCCAGCGCCCCCTCCGCCCAGTCCACGGACCTCTGCGCCGCGTCGGGATCGCCCAGGTCGTCCTCTCTGAACGCGGCGCCGGCTCCAAGGCCGCGAAGCTCGTCCACGAGCTCCTCGGCGTCCTCGGGACGCGAGCCCCACGCTCCGTCGCGTCGAAGGCGCGCCAGCCGGCCGC
>JBOHAK010000074.1:0-5814 GCA_050697795.1 Gaiellaceae bacterium | reverse complement strand
TGCTCGGGTTGGTCAGGGCCTGGGACAACATCCTTGCTTTCGTGCCCGGGCTGTTCCTGGTCGGCTCGGGTCTGGGAATCATGCTGACCCCTTCGGTCAACGTCGTGCAATCCAGCTTCCCCGAGGACCTGCAGGGTGAGATCTCGGGCCTCTCCCGCAGCGTGTCCAACCTGGGCTCGTCTTTCGGCACCGCGATCGCCGGCACGATCCTGGTGTCGAGCCTTGCGACCGGGAACCGCTCGTACGCGCTGGCGATGGTCGCCCTTATCGTTGTCGGGCTCATAGGTCTCGCGGCGGCGATGTTCCTTCCTGCCAAGGTTGACCGGCCGGAGGGGGTCGATCTCTCACCGCGTCCTTCCCCCGAACTCAGGTCGTGAGTCATTAGCCCGCGCCACATCTGGTCGTGGGATCCCACGAGTTGCCCTAGAAGGTCGTCGCGGTGTTGCCACCGTGCTGCCGTAGACCATCCCGAAACTGAAAAGCCCTGCTCAGGGGCTACCTCGTACCAAGCCATGGGCATGTAGAGAAGGGGGAGCGCCCCTCGCCGGGCACTCCCCCTCGTTCCTCTGTCTGGGGTTACTGGAAGCGGAAGAAGGCGCGGTGCTGCTTGCCGTCGTCGCGCGTCAGCACGAGCTCGCGGCAGGTGCCGGCCCACTCGTCGAGCGTCTTCCAGTTGTAGTGGAAGACACCCTGCGAGCTCACCGTCAGCTTCGAGTTGCCAGGCGTCTGGGTTGCGATCGGCAACTCGCGCGGCGTCACGAACGCCGGGTTCTGGCTCGGGACTTGCAGCGTCGTGCAGTCCACCTTGCGAGAGAAAGGCGAGTTGCTCGCCAGGACGTCCAGCTGCCTGTACCCGTCCGCGGTGAACCTGAGCGGTACCGCGTCGCCGGCGTCCACCCCGTTGAGGCTCCCGTATGGCTGCACCACGGGGCTCTGGAAGCCGCGCAGGCACTCCGGAGCGGTGTCGTAGGCCTCGGTGCCGTCGTTACGGCCCGTCGTGCCTCCGTCGCTGGCGCTGAACCCGAGGCCGCGGCGGGAGAACGACGCCCAGAGCGTGCAGGCGTCCTCGCCGACCGTCAGGACTTCCTCCGCGGCGAAGATCGCGTTGCGCCCCGTGACGAAGGTCGGGGCGCAGCCCTGGAACTTGAGACCGTCGTTGACGAGCTGGTAGATGAGGTTGTTCCCGCCGGCGCTCCAGTCGTCGTAGAGGTTCGGGTTGAAGCCGCGCTTCTCGATCAGATCCCAGGTCACGTCCCAGAGGAACGCGGCCCAGGCGTGCACGATCCCGTGCGGCTGCGAGAGCGAGGCCCCGTTGAGCCAGGCGCCCTGCTTGATGCTGTCGTAGGTCGACGGCTGGATCTCCATGTTGCGCGAGTACGGCCGGTTCCGGAGCCCGTCGCTGGTCCGCGGCGGCTCGTAGAGGACGTAGGGGTAGATCCCGCGCGGTCCGTCGGGATCGTCCTTCGCGGTGTCGATCAGCGCTGTGATCGCATGCCAGTCGCCCCAGCCCTCGCCCATCTGCTCCTGGCCGGAGAGGCAGTTGACGTTCAGCCCGCCGGTGAGGCGGTTCGAGACGCCGTGGCTGTACTCGTGGATGATCGTGGCCGTGTCGAGGTCGCCGACCCGCAGCGGCGGGCGGGCGGTGTTGCGGTGCACGGAGCCCGGCGCCGGCGAGCCGGCGATCGCGGCCTTGACCGTGTTGCCGTCGGCGAGGCCGATCCGAATCGCCGGGATGCCGACCGGCGGGTCCATCTCCCCGGACATCCGCGCCGGGGTGTCGGACGTGTGCACGACCACCACCGCGACGGCACCCGCGTTCTCCGCGTTCACGGTCTGCACGTAGTTGTTGCAGACGGCCGTGGTGTCCACGACTGCGATCGACCCCGGTGGCAGCGCGTAGGGCTCGCACCCGTCGCTGGGGGCGCCGCTGCCGTCGTTCACGAGGACGAGCGTGCCGGGAGTCCCGGCCGTGGTCGCGGGCGGGCTGAACCGGGCGTACTGAGCCAGGTACGTGCCCGCCGCCGGCCCGGAGGCGACCGTGACGGCGCTCGGCAGGCCGGATCCGAACTCGATCATGGTCTGCATGCGGGGCCGCCCGCCGTCGTTCGCCGGCGTGGAGAAGTTCGCGTTGCTCTCGCCGGAGCCGTCCATCCCCTCGCAGCGGACGTCGTCGCCGCCCGTGCCGCCGCGGCCGTAGTTCGACACCTGGAAGTTCCCCGAGGCCTCGTCGAAGCCGTACAGGTACATCAGGTCGTGGACGATGTTGCACCAGCGGAACATGTTCGTCTGGTTGGCGGGCACGTTGAACTGCGCGTGCTCGCCCAGGTCGATGGGGAAGTCGAAGTCGAGCCCGGGGCCGCCGTCCGGCGAGCCGCCCGTGTCCTGCTCCCCGTCGTTGTCGCGATCGGTGTACGAATGGACGTTGTTCCCGCGGGTGATCGTGAACTCGGCGCCCGGAGCGCCGTCGGTGTCGTGCCAGCCGAACGGAGACGCGGTGCCGTCGGCCGGGTTCGTGAAGAGCACCCGGTCGCTGTCGTCGGGGCTCTCCTGGGGATACGCGCGATAGCTCGACCCGTCCTGGGCCGGGTTCGGCGACTCGAAGACGGTCGGCCGGGACGCCAGGGTCTGGACGGCCGCCGAGGTCTGGCCGCCGGGCCGCTGGAGCCGGTTCGCCAGGGCCTCGCGGGTGTCGTGATCGGTCCAGTCGTCCACCGCGAGCAGGTCGCCGGTGTCGGCGTCGACCGTGGCGTTCCAGAGGTGGGCGTCGGACGTGTCGTCGATCACGAGCTGCCACGCGAGGCGGAGGCCATCCTCGGTGGGCTGCCAGCCCAGGCGGGCCGGGATCGGCTCGTCGGAGATGCCCGCGCCCGAGAGGACGGTTCCCTGCGCCGCCCCGCCCTTCTGGCTCAGGACGCGCAGGCCGGCCGGCTCATCGAGGTCGAGGGCCTCGGCCGCGGACTCGACCGCCTCGGCGGCGCCGAGCGCGTCGTCGCCCGACGCGTCGGCGAGCCCGCGGACGAAGCGGCCGCCGACGAAGACGACGCGCCCGTCGGCCGCGACGTTGACGGTGGCGTGGCCGCCGAAGACCTCCAGCCCCCGGAAACGCTGGTTGAGGTTGACGTGCGTGACGCCGTTGTGGCGGCTCGTGCTCTGGCTTCTCACGAACAGGTCGGCGACGTCGGCGCCCGCGATCCCGAGCTCCGCCGTGTTCGCCCTCACGTAGCTCAGCGCGATGCCGAGCGGATCGCCGGCGTCTGTCGCCGGCGCGGACCGGACGGCTGCGTCGGTCGCGGACATGGAGCCCGGCACGAGCACGAGCGCCACGAGCACGACGACGACGACCAGAACCGGTCCCGGCTGCCTGCCGAACATGGCTCTTCCCCCTTTTGTGCCCCGGCGTCGACTCCCCGCGGGGCGTCACAGAGCTGACAAGGCGGGCGTCAGTCTCCCAGGCTCGTGTCAAGAGCGCAACCTCAGCGGACCGCCGAGGGAGCGCGTTTGCAGCCGGCCCGCGGCCAGGGCCTATGCTTGGCTCGGGATGGACGGCCTGCGGAAGCTCTGCGTGATCCTGGAAGAGGTGCGGGCCGAGTCGGGCCGCCCGGTCGAGCCGCCGGCGCTCCTCGCGGCCGCCGGCGCCGTGGTCGCGAACCCGCTGGCCGGACGCTTCGTCGAGGATCTCGCTGCCGTGGCGGACGCCTACTGCGAGCCGCTGGGCCGGCTCCTGACCGAGCGGGCGCTCGGTGCGCTCGGCGCCGCGGACGTCGAGGGCTACGGGAAGGGCGCGCTCGTCGGCCTCGGAGGCGAGGTCGAGCACGGGTCGGCCATCATCCACAACCTTCGCTTCGGGAACCTCGTGCGGGACCCGGTCGGCGGCAGCTCCCTCCTTCCTTCCGCGGAGAAGCGCGGCCCGGCCGGCGCTGCGATCGACCTCGCGCTCAAGCACAAGGACGACCACACGGTCCGCTCCCATCACCAGACGTTCGAGGTGCGGATACCCGACGCCCCGCGCGACGACGAGATCGTCGTCTGGGTCGCCCTGGCCTCGTCGGGACGGCCGCTCGCGCGGCTGCCGGCTTTCGGCAGCGAGCTCGCACCCGGCGCCGCCTGACGCCATGACACGGGTCGCGTTCATCGGCCTCGGGACGATGGGGCTGCCGATGGCCCGGAACCTCCTCGCGGCCGGACACGAGCTGATCGCGGTCGACGCCGACCCCGCCCGGGCGGCGCTCCTCGGCGCGCCGGTCGCCGCCACCCCGGCCGAGGCGGCTCGCGCGTCCGACGTCGCGCTCCTCTCGCTCCCCTCGCCCGCGGCGGTCGAGGACGTCGTCCTCGGGTCCGCCGGGCTCCGGGCGGCGGCGCCGCACGGCTTCGCCGTCGTGGACATGTCCACCGGCCCGCCTGCGCTCGCGCGCATGCTCGCCGCCGAGCTCGCCCGGGTGGGCATCGACTCCCTCGACGCGCCGGTCAGCGGCGGTCCGCGCGGGGCCGAGGCCGCCTCGCTCACCATCATGGTCGGAGGAAGTCCCGAGGCGTTCGCGGCGCGGCGCGCGCTGCTCGAGACGCTCGGCAGCCTCGTCGTCCACGTGGGGCCCGCCGGCGCCGGGCAGGCCGTGAAGCTCTGCAACAACCTGATCGCGGGAGCGACCATGGTCGCGATCGCGGAGGCCTGCGCCGTCGCCGCGCGGGAGGGCATCGACCCCGCCGTCCTCTACGACCTCCTGACCCGCTCGACCGGCGACTCGCGCGTCCTGCGCACGCGCTTCCCCGTCGAGGGCGTCTCGCCGGAGCATCCGGCCTCGCGGGACTACGAGCCGCTCTTCTCCCTCGACCTCATGGCGAAGGACCTCGACCTCGCGCTGGCGCTCGCGGCCGCGCACGGCGTCGCGGCGCCCGTGGCGACCACGAGCCGGGACCGCTACCGGAAGGCGCAGGCCCATGGGGCCGGTGCGCTCGACTACTCCGCCGTGTACGCGGCGCTGCGCCCGTGAGCGCCTCGCCGCGAACCGTGCTCACGGCGGCCGCTGCGGCGCAGGCGAGCGTCTCGATCGTCGCCTTCGGGCTTCCGGCCATCGGCCCGGACCTGCGCGAGGCATACGGGCTCTCGCTCACGATGCTCGGCGCCGCGCTTGCGGCGACGATCCTCGGCTCCGGGACCTTCCTCCTGGCCGCCGGGCTCGTCGTCGACCGCTACGGCGCGCGCCGGTCGACATTCGCAGGGAGCGCGGTCGGCGCCGGAGGCCTCGCCGCAGCCGGTTTCGCGCCCGGGCAGGAGGCGCTGATCGGGCTCCTCTTCCTCTCGGGCTGCGGGTCGGCCGTGGTTCCCATCGCCGGCACCCGTGCGCTCTTCTCGAGCTACGAGGCCGACCGGCGGGGCTGGGCGCTCGGCGTCCGCCAGATGGCGGTGCCGCTCGGCGGGACCCTCGCGGCGCTCCTCCTGCCCGGCCTCGTGGCCCTGGGCGGGATCCGGCTCGCGCTAGTCGGGAGCGCCGTCCTCATCGCCGTCGCGGGCTTTCTCTTCGCAGGTGTCGCGGAGGTCGAAGGAAGGAGCGGCGAGAGCGCGCCGTTCGCCCTCTCCCGGCTCTGGCGCACGCCGGGAATGCAGCGCCTCCTCGCGGTCGCCGCCCTCTACATCGTGGTGCTCCAAGCGGTTGTCGCATACACGGTCCCGGCCGCACGGGCAGCCGGCTTCTCCTCCCTCGTCGCCGGTGCGGCGTTCGTCCTCGTGAACGTCGCAGCCGGCGTGGCGCGCATCGTCTGGGGACGGCGCGCCGACGGGGCCGGCGGCCGGCGGCGCGTGCGGGCGCTGGTCGAGGC
>JBOHAK010000073.1:0-3106 GCA_050697795.1 Gaiellaceae bacterium | reverse complement strand
GGGTACAGGCGCTCGAGGAAGTCGGCCGCGTCCGGCCCGAGCACGAGCAGCTTCCCGAGCGTGGAGACGTCGATGACGCCCACCGAGCTGTGGACGGCGCGCGCCTCGCCCGCGGGATCGCCGTATGAATGCGGCCGGCGCCACGTGCCTGTCCACATCATCCGCGCGCCGATCTCCTTGTGCCGGTGGTGGATGGACGTGCGCTGCGCGGGCTCGTGCGGCCGGCCCGCGAGGAGGCCGAGCGTGACCGGCCGCCACGGGGGCCGCGCGGTCGTCGTGCCGATGCTTTCCTCGTTCGTCTCGTTCTCGCGCGCGTACAGCCGGATCGAGGGGAGCTGGCAGAGCTTCCCCTGGCAGGGGCCCATGGTCACCGTCGTGTAGCGCTTGGCGAGCTCGATCGAGTCGAAGCCCTCGGCGATGGCACGCTTGACGTCCTTGTCGGTGACGTCCTCGCATATGCACACGAAGCACTTGCCTTTGGCCGACGCGCCGTTGTAGGTCACCTGCGGAATCCCGGCCGAAATCCCGTCGCCTGCGGCCGCTCCGACTGCTTCCACGCCAGAAGGGATTTCGGACGTCAAGAAGATCCCGCGCGCGTGGTCGTACTCGACGCGGCCGCCCGCGTGGGCGAGGAGCGCGTAGGCGGGCTGGCGGCCGCCGGACATGACGAGCAGGTCGCAGTCGACCTTCTTCCCGTCGAGCTGGACGGAGCGGAGGCGTCCGCCCTGGCCCTTCGCCGTGATCTGCCGGACCCGCGCCTCCCGCAGGTCGACCGTCTCGGCCACCTCGGTGCCGGCGCGCTCGAGGTACGACGTCGTGTCCAGGCCGCGGTCGTCGGTCGAGACGATCACCGCCCGCGCGCCGGGCTTCAGGGACCAGCGGCCGACCAGACGCCGCACGGCGCTCGGCAGCACGACGCCGACGAGGTCGTTCCCCGGGAAGACGAGCGGCTGCTCGACCCCGCCGGCGGCGACGACGACCCGCTCGGCGCGGAAGCGGTAGAGGACGGTGCCGGCGTCCACCGGCACGAGCCCGCCCTCGTAGATCCCGATCGCGCTCCCCCGGACGAGCTCGACCCCGGCGTCCTCGCTCTCGGGGTCGTCGTCGACCAGCACGACGTGGCGGCCCTCGGCGGCGTGGCAGCGCGCGGCCTCGCGGCCCGCGCGGCCGGCGCCGATCACGAGCACCTCGGCCCGGCGGTGCTCGACGTCGTAGCGCTGCGTGCGCCCGCGATGCTCGTCCACCCTGCCGAGGCCGGCGACGCTGCGCAGGAACTTCTCGTAGAGCGGCCAGGCGCGCCGGGGCCGGATCATCGTCCGGTAGTAGAAGCCGACCGGCGTGAACGGCCCGCCGATCTTGTCGGTGATGCTCAGGAGGTCGAAGTCGAGCGAGCCCCAGACGTTCTGCGCCTCGACCCGCTGGCCCTCGCGCGCCGGCGTGACGCACGAGCGCACGTTCGGCACGCCGTCCACGCGCACCATGCAGTTGGGGCACGTGCCGCGGCAGCAGAGGAGGCCGCGCGGGCGGTGGTACTTGAAGCTGCGCGAGAAGACGCGCTGGCCCTCGCCGTAGAGCGCCGAGGCGATCGAGTCGCCCTCGAACCCCGTCACGCGGGCTCCGTGGAAGAAGAAGCCCACCGGGCGGCCGCGGTCGATCCTCTCTCCCGGCTGCTCCGGAAGCCTCACGGGCGTGCGGGGACCTCGGTCGAGAGGACCTCGTTCGTGCGGGTGTCACGGTCGGCCGTGAACCACGCCTCGCAGCCGAGGCGGTGGCACCACCACTCCCGCTGCACGCCGGCGACGTTGCGCTTGAAGTAGAGGTAGGAGGTCAGCTCGCGAAGCGTCGGCGCGCCCTCCGGCCGCACGGTCACCTCACCGGCGCACGAGAACTCGTCCACCGGGCGCGGGCCGCAGTTGGGGCAGGTGAGCAGGAACGACATCAGGACTTTCCCGCCCCGTCGAGCATGCGCTGGAGCTCCGCCAGCACCCAGGCGAGCGCGTCGCGGGTCGCCGCCTCGGCGGCCTCGCCGTCGCGGGCGCGGCAGGCCTCGAGCAGCGTGTCGGGGCCCCGGCGCAGGTCGGCGAACGCCTCCGGGTCGCGGCAGAGGTAGAGGACGTAGCGCTCGACGCGGATGCGCTGGTCCTCGAGCGTCCGCAGCAGGCGCGGGCGCCCGGCGCAGCGGTAGCAGGCGTCCCGGAGCGACCAGAAGGACGACAGGTAGGCGTCGAGGTCGCCGGCCCGGAAGGCGCGCTCCATCTCGCGACGGGCCGCCGTCATCTCGGCCAGGGCCTCCTCGGTGCAGCGCTCGGCGCCGTGGCGGGCGAGGAACGTCTCGAGCCCGAGGCGGAGCGCCTGGATCTCCTCGAGTTCCTCGACGTCGAGCGGAGCCACGCTCGAGCCGCGGCGCGGCAGGCTCACGACGAGGCCTTCGCTCTCGAGTCGCCGGAGCGCGTGCCGGACCGGGGTGAGGCTCACCTCGAAGCGGCCGGCGAGCTCCTCGAGGCGCAGACGCGCCCCGGGGGCGAGGTCGAGCTGCCCGATCTCCCGGCGGAGCACACGGTAGACCGCGTCCTCCACGGACGAGACCTCGAGCGGGGTGACGGCCTGACCGGACATTCTTGACCTTTGATCAAAACAGTCCTACTGGGCGGGCCTTGCTCTGTCAACCCCATGCCGGCCCACTCGCGGGCTATCCGACGAGCCGGTGGAGCCGTCGACGACCCGGCAAGCCCCTCAGCTCGTGCTCGCCGGCGTCCTCCAGAGCCAGGTCGGACCCCTCGAGGAGGCTCGCGGCCGGGGCGGAGACGAGCACCTCGCCGGGCTCGGCCAGCGCGGCGATGCGGGCGACCGCGTGCACCGCGACGCCTCGGATGTTGTCGGCCTGCCGCTCGATCTCGCCCGAATGGACGCCGGCGCGGATCCGAAGGTCGTCCTCCGCGGCGACGTCGCGGATCGCGGCCGCGCAGCGAACGGCCCGCCCGGCTCCGTCGAACATGGCCAGGAACCCGTCGCCCGTGGTCGTCACCTCGAGGCCGCGATAGCGATCGAGCTGGACGCGAACCCGGTCGCCGTGCCGCGCCAGCCGCTCCCTCCAGGCCGTGTCTCC
>JBOHAK010000072.1:0-4182 GCA_050697795.1 Gaiellaceae bacterium | reverse complement strand
GGCGTGACGGAGATCTGAGCTTCCTCGAGCCCGATCGCGCGTGCGAGCGCGAGTGCCCGCTCCTCGAGCTCGGCGGTGGGGTAGCCAGCTTGGTGGCCCGCGCGCGCGAACCGGAGCAGGAGCTCAGTCTCGGACGACGTGCCTCGCCCGGCCTCCGATGCAGTCTCTCCGGTCGTGAGGTCGGCCGTCCCGAACTCCACGCCGCCTAGCTCGCGGACGGCGGCGATCCCAGCGGCTCGGCGGCAGCGGGTTCCGACGGCCGCACGTGTTTCCAGACGAGGTCGAGGACGACCGCCAGCGCGGCGATTGCGACGATCGCCGAGAACGTCTCGGGAGCGTTGCGCACCGTGTCGATCGCGAAGAAGACGAGAACGAGCGCGGTTAGGGCGATCGCCGCCACGACGACGGCGGCCAGCGCGCCGATCTCGACACGGAGCCGGTACGCGGCCACGCCCACGAGCAGGAAGATGACCAGGGAGATGGCACTGCCGACTGATGCGATCGCCGAGAGATCGACGAGATTGGCGATGGCGAGCACGAGCGCGCTGGTAATGAGGAGCCCGGCGTGCGGACCGAGCCTCGAGCCGCGCCCGAAGAAGGTCGGGAACTGCCCGACCTGGGCGAGCATCGCCGTGAGACCGCCTGACGCATACAGGGTGGCGTTCACGGAGGAGGAGGTGGCAAGGAGGGCGGCGATCGCCATCATCGTGAAGCCCGCGTCGCCGAGCGCCGGTCGGGCCGCCTCGGCGATCGCGGTCTCGCCGAAGCCGACGGCCTCCTCGACCGTCAATGTTCCGAAGACGCTGAGCGCGATGAGGATGTAGAGCAGGGTCGTCACCCCCAACGCGCCGTACATGGCCTTCGGGAGCTCTCGGGCGGGGTCGCGGAGGTCGCCGGCGGCGAAGGTGATGACGCTGAAGCCGAGGTAAGCGAAGAACGTGAGCGCCACGCTGGCAAGGATCTTCGAGAAGGACGGATACCCGCTGAAGGCGAGGAGATCGGGATCGATGTCGACGATGGTGACGACGATGAAGACGGCGAAGACGGCGAGCAGGAGGACGACGATCAGCGTCTGTGCCTTGTCCACCCAGCGCGAGCCGACCACGTTGATCGCCGCCATCGCCACCACGATGCCCGAGGTGAAGGCGTTGTCCCAGCCGCTCCCCGCGTCGTCGCCGACGAAAAGCGAGCTGGCGTAACTTCCGAAGCTGACCGCCACCATCGAGCAGACGATGACGATCGCAGCGGCGTAGCCGAGCCAGGAGGCGATTCCGACGAGACGCCCGTTCCCGAACCCCTGCATCAGGTAGGCGATGATCCCGCCCGAGGACGGGTAGCGCACGCCGAGCTTGACGACGGTGTAGCCGAGAAGCGCGGAGACGACGCCGGCGATCAGAAAGGAGAGCCAGACGGCCGAGCCGGCAACCGTGCCCGCCTCCCCGAGCAGCGCGAAGATGCCGGCGCCGACCATGGCGCCGATGCCGAGGAAGGCGGCGCCTCGGACGGTCATCGTCCTACGAGCCCGTCGTGGGGAGGGTGGCCGCCATGGTCAGGCCACGATCTGTAGCTCGTGCGTCGTGTTGTTCAGGCGCCGTCCACCCTCCTCCGTGACAGTGACGATATCCTCGATGCGGACGCCGAAACGGCCGGACAGGTAGATGCCGGGCTCGATCGAGAAGCACATGCTCGGCTCGAGCAGGCGGGTCTCGCCCTCGACCATGTAGGGCGGCTCGTGCGTCGTCAGACCGATGCCGTGGCCGGTCCGGTGGATGAACTGCTCGCCGTAGCCCGCGTCGGCGATCACCTTCCGCGCGGCGCGGTCGACCTCCTGGCACTCGATCCCCGGGCGCACTGCCTCGAAGCCGGCCTGCTGTGCCCGGCGCACGACCTCGTAGACCTCCCGTTCCTCCTCGGTCGGCTCGCCGACGTGGACGGAGCGGGTGGTGTCAGAGCCATAGCCGTCCTTGAGGCCGCCGAAGTCGAGCACGATCATGTCGCCTTCCACGACCTGCCGCTCGCTCATCTCGTGATGAGGGTTGGCGCCGTTGGGGCCGGACCCGACGACGGTGAAGTCCACCTGCGAATGCCCGTGGTCGCGCAGGAGGCCGGCGAGATCGGCGGCGATCTCGCTCTCACGGCGGCCGGCGAAACGGCCTGCGGCGATCTTCTCGAAGCACGCGTCGGCGGCCGCCCCGGCGGCCGCGAGCCGCTCGAGCTCGTCGGCGTCCTTGACGGCGCGCAGCATTGGCAGCGTGCTCGTCATCGACACGTAGGTCGACTCGGGCAGCGCCTGCTGCAGGGCGAGCACGTGCATCGCCCAGGCCGAGTCGGAGATCGCGTACCTGCCGCGCGGGTCGAGCAGCCTCGCGGCAGCGGCGTACGGGTCGCTGCCGTCCGTCCAGTCGCTCAGCGCGACCGCAGCAGCGCCCGGCGCGGCCTCGGCGTCCGGCCGCTCGAGGACCGGGACGATCATCGACGGACCGCGCGACCCCTGCAGCACGAGCATGGTGATGCGCTCGGTGATCGCGATCGGCTGGTAGCCGGTGAAGTAGAGGAGATCGGGACCCGGCGCGACCAGAATGCCGGTCAGCCCGGCGGCCTCCGCCTGCTGGACTGCCCGATCCATGCGCCGGGCGAAGTCCTCGGCCGCGAACGGGGTAAGAGTCCCGGTGACTGCCATCCCCGGGCCGCTACGACGCCCCTCGCCTGCTGTACTTCTGCATGAACAGCGCCTCGGCGAGAGCGACGTTCTCGATCTCGGTCGGGTCGACGCTCTCGTTCGCGGCGTGGATGAGGCAGAGCGGCTCCTCCACTCCGAGCAGCATGATCTCGGCGTCCGGGAACGTCTTCTGGAAGACCGTGCAGAGCGGGATCGAGCCGCCCTGGCCGAGCAGGGTCACGTCGCGGCCGTACGCCTCCGCCATCGCCGCCGACATGGCGTCGAAGGCCGGCCCCGCGACCGGTCCGCTGAAGGGCTGGCCCTCCGCCTCGCGCTCGAACTCGAGCTGGACGTTCCACGGAGCGACGGCCTTCAGGTGCTCGATGAGCGCCGTCTGCGCCGCCTCGGCGTCCATGCCGGGCGGGACACGCAGGTTGATCCTCGCGCGGGCCTCCGGCTGGATCGCCGCCGCCGAGCCGACGACGGGCGGGCAGTCGATGCCGAGGACGGTGGCGGCCGGCCGCGCCCAGAGCATGTCGGAGACGCTCTCCCCCAGGAGGTCGACGCCGTCCAGGACTCCCGCGTCCTGCCGGAACTGCTCGGGCGGGTAGTCGGCGCCCTCCCACGTCCGCGTGGCGTCGAGGCCGCGCACCGTCGTCGAGCCGTCCGCGTCCCTCAGCGTCGCGAGCATGTGGATGAGCGCGGCGAGCGCGTCCGGTGCCGCGCCGCCGTACATGCCGGAGTGCAGGGCCATCGAGCCCGTGCGGACCGTGACCCGGACGTTGGCCAGCCCGCGCAGGCTCGTGGTCAGGCTCGGGACGCCGACCGCGAAGTTGCCGGTGTCCGCGACGAGGATGGCATCGGCGCGCAGGAGGTCGGCGTTCTCCGGCACAAACTTCTCCAGGCCGCCGGTGCCCTGCTCCTCCGAGCCCTCGCCGACGATCTTGACGTTCACCGGCAGCTCGTCGGCGAGCGCCCGCAGAGCCGTGAGATGCACCGCGATGCTGCCCTTGCAGTCGGCCGCGCCGCGTCCGTACCAGCGCCCCTCCCGCTCGGTCAGCTCCCAGGGCGGGCTCGACCAGGCCTTTTCGTCGGCCGGCGGCTGGACGTCGTGGTGGAAGTAGAGGAGGACGGTCGGCGCGTCCGGCGGGCCCGGCACATGACCGCAGACGGCCTTGCTGCCGTCAGCCGTCTCGTACGCGCGCACGTCCTGGACGCCGACGCCCGAGAACGCCCCGATCGTCCAGTCGACCATCTTCTCGCACTCCTCGGGCGGGAACTGTTTCGCGTCCGCGACCGACTTGAACGCGACCATGTGCGCCAGGTCGTCCCAGGCCTGCGGCATGAGGCCTCGTATCCGTTCGCGGAGCGCGTTTGCCGACACGGCCCGGCCCCCGCTAGTCGCGGACGACGTCGTCGAAGTCCCAGTCCTCGAAGAAGTCCTCGATGTCGGGGCGCTTCTCGGGGCAGTAGACGTCGACGACCAACGACAGGCCCTCGCGAACACGCGGGTCGAGCCTGGT
>JBOHAK010000071.1:0-6280 GCA_050697795.1 Gaiellaceae bacterium | reverse complement strand
GCCATGTCGCTCCTTGTCGGGTACCCCCGGCGATTCTAGGCTTCGCGCCGTGCCAGCCGTCGGAGACAAGGCCAGCCGCACGCGCACCGTCCGGCGCGAGGACATCGAGCTCTTCACCGAGCTGACGGGCGACCGCAATCCGCTCCACTACGACGAGGCGGCCGCGGCCCGCTCGCGCTTCGGCGGCCTGATCGTCCAGGGCGGCGTGACCTCGGGGCTCCTGAACGCCGTCGTCGCCGAGGACCTGCCCGGCCCGGGCTCCGTCTTCCTGCACGTGGACTGGAGCTTCGAGGCGCCGGTCCGGCCGGGGGACGAGATCACCGCCGAGGTCGAGGTGCTCGAGGCCCGCGCCGACAAGCCGATCACGCGTCTGCGCACGACGATCTCGACCGCCGACGGGACGGTCGTGCTCGACGGCACGGCGCTCGTATGGACCGAGCCCCTGTAGGGCGCGGGCGGGCGCTCGCGCTCCTCGCGCTCGCCCTCGTCCTCTCGATGACCACGTGGTTCTCGGCGACTGCGGTGGTGCCGCAGCTTCGAGCCGAGTGGGCGCTCGGGGACACGGCCGCTGCCTGGCTCACGATCGCCGTGCAGCTCGGTTTCGTGACGGGGGCGCTCGTCTCGGCCGCCCTGAACGTGGCGGACGTGCTCCCGCCGAGGATCGTCGTCCTCGCGGGGGCGGCCGGCGCGGCGGCGGCGAACGCGCTCCTGGGCGCCGCCTCCGGAGCCGGGGGCGCGATCCCGCTGCGCTTCGCGACCGGCTTCTTCCTCGCCGGCGTCTACCCGCCCGCGCTCAAGCTCATGGCGACGTGGTTCCGGCGCGGCCGCGGGACCGCTCTCGGGATCCTCGTCGGTGCGCTGACGCTGGGCTCGGCGATGCCGCACCTCGTCAACGCCCTCGGCGGCCTCGACTGGCAGACGGTGGTCTACGCGACCTCGGTGCTCACGCTTGCCGGGGGGCTCCTCGCACTCGCGGTGCGCGACGGGCCCTACCCGTTCCCCCCGGCGACCTTCGATCCTCACCAGGCGCGGCGCGCCTTCGCCAGCCGCGGCGTGCGCCTGGCGAGCCTCGGCTACTTCGGGCACATGTGGGAGCTCTATGCCATGTGGGCCTGGTTCGCGGTCTTCTTCTCGGCCGCGGTGGACGACGGCGCCGGAGCCGCGTACGCGACCTTCGCGGTCATAGGGGCGGGCGCGCTGGGCTGCTGGGCCGGCGGGGTGCTCGGCGACCGCGTCGGGCGGGCGGAGACGACCGCGGCCGCGATGGCCGTCTCGGGGACCTGCGCGATCGTGATCGGGCTCCTCCTCGACGCCCCGGCCTGGATCGTCCTCCTCGTCGGCCTCGTCTGGGGCTTCGCCGTCGTGGCCGACTCGGCCCAGTTCTCGACCCTCGTCACCGAGCACGCCGACCAGGCCTACGTCGGTACGGCCCTCACGATGCAGCTCGCCGTCGGCTTCACGCTCACCGTGGCGACGATCTGGCTCGTGCCTTTCCTCGAGGACGCCGTCGGCTGGCGCTGGACGTTTGCCTTCCTCGCCCCCGGCCCGGCGCTCGGGGTCGTCGCGATGCTGCGGCTACGGAGAACCTAGACCGCGGAGTCGGGCAGGTCCGTCGTGGGGAAGGTCCCCGGGCGGGCGCGGCGGCGGTCGCGGATCTCGCGCTTCTCGCCGGCCGGCGGGCCGCTGCCGTTGCGGCGACGGTCCGGCCCGGTGCGCCGGTCGACGATCACCTCGACGTTCGGGTTGTCGCTGTAGTAGGCGACGAGCCGGTCGTAGAGCTCTGCCTCGAGCTCGGGCGGGATGACGCAATAAATCATCGTCTGCGTCTCTATCGGCATCGGCAGCGTTCCACTAGAGCCGTGGGATGTCGGCGGCCACACGGCCGTCCGGGCCGAGGTGTCCGTTCCAGTGGGCGAACCTCGGGTCGAGCTCGTCGAGCTCGTAGCCGCGCTCGGCCAGTCTGACGGCCTGGCCGGCCTCCGGCGACACCCGGTACTGGTACCACGAGATGTCCCACGCGACCGTGATCACAACCTCCGGGTTCACGCCGGAAAGCGGCAGCAGGCTGACCCGCGCGTTCCCGAGGCTCTTGGCGATCCCGGCGATCGTGCGCCGGTAGGCGCTCTCGTTGAAGAGCTCGGCCGCCTCGACGACCGCCTGCTCGTCGGCCGAGAGTCGCCGCAGCATCGGCTCGGAGACCTTCGGCTCCGGCTCGACCCGCCGTGTGTCGAGCAGGCCGGCAAGCCCGCCGAAGCGGCGCCGGCGCCGCGTCTCGGAGACGATCGGGGTCGTCGGGCTGCCCTCCTTGATCCACCCGTGCTCGTCGGCGGTCGCCGTGCAGAGGGCGCAGACGTCTACCCACTCGTCCCCGCCCGGCGTGAAGCGCACGGCGCGCTCGCCCATGAGCAGCGTCCGGTGGCAGATCGCGCAGGTGCGGAGGACGTCCTGGTTGCGAACGACGCTCACTTTTCCTCCTCCCGCTGGCGCTTCGTCTCCTCGACGAGCTTCTGGGCGATGTGCGCCGGCACCTCCTCGTAGCGCAGGAAGGAGAGCGTGTAGTCGCCCCGGCCCCCCGTCAGGGACGTCAGCGACTGGGAGTACGTCAGCACGTCGCTCATCGGAACCTCGGCCTTGATCGCGGTCATGCCCGCGCCGGCGGGCTCCATCCCGTGCAGGCGCCCGCGCCGGGAGTTGAGGTCGCCGTTGACGGAGCCCACCGTGTCGTCGGGGACGGCGGCCTCGAGCGACATGATCGGCTCGAGGAGCACCGGGTCGGCTTTCTCGTAGGCCTGCTTGAACGCCATCGAGCCGGCGATCTTGAACGCCATCTCCGAGGAGTCGACCGAGTGGTAGGAGCCGTCCACGAGGAGGACGCGCACCCCGATCACCGGGGCGCCGGCGAGCTCGCCGGTCGTCATCGCCTCCTGGATGCCCTTGTCGACCGCTGGGCGGAAGCCCTGCGGGATGACGCCGCCGACGATCTTGTCCACGAACTCGTAGCCCTCGTGCCCGGGCAGCGGCTCGAGGACGATGTGGCAGTCGCCGAACTGGCCCCGGCCGCCGGTCTGCTTCTTGTAGCGCCCCTGGGCGCGCGATTCCCGCCGGATCGTCTCCAGGTACGGGACGCGCGGCTGGTGGAGGTCGACCTCGACACCGAAGCGGCGCTTGAGCCGCTCGACGGCCACCTCGACGTGGATCTGCGAGAGGCCGCCGAGGAGCTGCTCGCCGGTCTGATCGTCGCGGCGCAGCGTGAGGGTCGGGTCCTCCTCGGCGAGACGGCGCAGTGCGGAGGCCATCTTCTCCTCGTCGCCCTTCGCCTTCGGCGTGATCGCGAAGCTCATGACCGGCTGCGGGAACTCGAGCGGCGGCAGGTCGACGGGCTTGTCCTGGGTGAGGAGGACGTCGCCCGTGACGGTCTCCTTCAGCTTGGAGACGGCTCCGATGTCGCCCGCGCCGAACTCCTGCGCCTGCTCGTGGTCCTTGCCCTGCAGGAGGAGCAGCTGCCCGACGCGCTCCTTGCCGTGCGTGCGGGCGTTCACGAGGTTCGAGTCGGAGGCGAGGGTGCCGGCGAGGACGCGAAAGACGTTGATGCGGCCGGCGAACGGGTCGGCGACGGTCTTGAAGACGAAGGCTGCCGGGCCGCTCCCGTCCACCCCGGCCTCGAGCGGCTTCTTCGCCGGCGACGGGATACCTTCGACGAGCAGGTCGAGGAGGCCGGTGGTGCCGAGGTTCCTCGTGGGGACGCCGCAGGTCACCGGGAAGAGCTCGCCGGCTACGACGGCGTTCTTCAGGGCGGCGGCGAGCTCGTCGCCCGAGACCTCTCCCTCCTCGAGATACCGCTCCATGAGCGCCTCGTCCGTCTCGACGACGGAGTCGACGAGCTGCACGCGGTACTCCTCCGCCTGGGCCGCGACCTCCTCGGGGATGTCCGTCGGCTTCCCCTCCCGTTCTCCGCCGGGATCCGGGTACGCGCGCATGTGGAAGAGGTCGACGATGCCCTTCAGCTCGTGCTCGTGCCCGATCGGGATCTGGACGGCGACGCAGTGCTCGGAGAGCTGGCTGCGGAGCTGCTCGAGCGCGGCGAAGAAGTCTGCGCGCTCGCGGTCGAGCATCGTCACGAAGACGACGCGGCAGAGCCCGAGGCTGTCGCAGCGCTCCCAGAGGCGCGTCGTCTGCACCTCGACGCCGTTGACGCCGTTGACCGCGACGAGTGCGCCCTCGACGACGCGAAGCGACGCGAGCGTGTCGGCCTGGAAGCCCGGATCGCCGGGCGTGTCGAGCAGGTTGATCTTGCGGTCCTGCCACTCGAGATGGCAGACCGAGGCCGCGAGCGACATCTGGCGGCGGTGCTCGTCCTCGTCCCAGTCCGACACGGTCGACGACGCCTCGACGGATCCGAGGCGGTTCGTCGCGCCGGCCTGGAAGAGCATCGCCTCGACGAGCGACGTCTTCCCGGTGCCCCGGTGTCCGACCACGGCGACGTTCCGGATCTTGCTCGGCTCGAAAGGCGGCACGGCTGGCGAGTTTACCCGCTACGAGCAGGGACGCTTGCGATCGACCTCGCTAGTCCTGGGTCGCTCGGACGAGCGTCGCGGAGAGCCGCGCCTTCAGCCGCAGGATGGCCTTCGTGTGGAGCTGCGAGACGCGCGACTCGGTGACGCCGAGCACCTCGCCGATCTCCCGCAGGGTCAGCTCCTCGTAGTAGTAGAGCGTCACGACGAGCTTCTCCCGCTCGGGCAGGCGCGCGATCGCCTCGCCCAAGGCCTCGCGGAGCTCGGTCTGGGCCATGGCCGACTGCGGCTCGGCGGCGCCCTCGTCCGGAATCGTGTCGATGAGGGCGACGGGGTCGCCGCCCGAGCCCGAGCTGGCCCAAAGCTCGTCGAGCGCCGCGATCGACGTGCGCGAGATCTCGAGCAGCGAGTCCTGGAACTCCTCCTCCGTGATCCCGAGCGAGTGCGCGATCTCCTCGTCGGACGGCGCGCGCGCGTGCTTCGCCTCGAGCGTCGCGATCGTGCGCTCGATGTCCCGCGCCCGGGAGCGCACGGAGCGCGGCACCCAGTCCATGGAGCGGAGCTCGTCGATGATCGAGCCCTTGATGCGCGCGATCGCGTACGTCTCGAACTTGATGTCGCGGTCGGGATCGAAGCGCTCGATGGCGCCGATCAGGCCGAGGAGCCCGTACGAGACGAGGTCGCCCTCCTCCACGTGCGCCGGGAGGCCGCTCCCCAGGCGGCCCGCGACGTACTTCACGAGCGGCGCGTAGGTGAGGATGAGCCGGTCGCGCAGCGCCCGGTCTCCCGTGCGCTTGAACTGCTGCCACAGCGCCTGGGTGTCTTCGGCCCGCTCCACCATCGTCACGGAGGATAAGGCTTTCGTCAGAGATCGCTGCTTTTCCTACCGCAGCGCCCGCCAGGCCGATTCCCCCATCCAGACCGCGAGGGCGGCCGCGGCGACCGCGACGACCCACGCGGCGCCGCCCGAGAGCGCGGCGTAGACGGCGACGGCGGCGAACCCGGCCGCGAGGACGAGGAAGAGCGCTCCGAGGGGCCTCCGACGCACGCCGATACAATGCCTTTCCGCCGAGACGCGTAGGGCCGTAGCTCAACTGGCAGAGCACCGGTCTCCAAAACCGGGGGTTGCAGGTTCGAGTCCTGCCGGCCCTGTTCCTCGTCAGAAGCCGATAACCCGCATGGCTAGCGGGTTTTCTTTCTTTCTTACTTAAGGGGCGTCGTCCGCTGACGACTGCTCAAAGGGGCTGAAATCCGGATCTGACTGTGGCGCGACTGTGGCGCCGCCGTCCGACGGCCTCGTTAGCGTGGCCCTCGTGAGCCCCGGAATCCGCGTCCGCCACGCGAAGGTCTGCCCCTCCCGGTCAGGCGCTGCCTGCCGGTGCCGGCCGACCTACCAGGCGAGCGTCTGGAGCGCCCGCGAGGGGAAGCGACTCTTCAAGACCTTCGCGACCCTCGCCGAAGCGAAGGCGTGGCGGGCGGATGCGCAAGTGGCGCTACGCAGGGGCACCATGCGCGCCGGCTCAACGGGAACGTTGCGCGACGCAGCCGACGCGTGGCTCGAGGGCGTGAAGAGCGGCGCCATACGCAATAGGAGCGGGCATGCATACAAGCCGTCCGCGATCCGCGGCTACGAGACCGCCCTCGTGACGCGGGTCCTCCCCGAGCTCGGCGGCCTGCGTCTGTCGGAGCTCCGCCGCGTCGATCTCCAAGACTTCGCCGACCGTCTCTGCGGCGACGGGCTCGATCCGAGCACGGTGCGGAACACGCTG
>JBOHAK010000070.1:0-1698 GCA_050697795.1 Gaiellaceae bacterium | reverse complement strand
GCCTGGTACAGCAGCAAGGAAGGCGCGAACGACCCGCAGCTCGTCGTGACCGTCGGCGCCTGAGCCTTCACGATGCGCTCGCCCGGCTGAGGGGCGGCCGGGACCCCGCCGGGATACATTCGCCTCTGACGTGACCGAGAGCGACATCGGTATGGAAGGACCCGTCTCCGCCACCCCGCCGGTCGAGCCGGCCCCGGGGGAGTCCGCCACGAGACGGCAGATCCGCGGCTCGAGCCTGCTCCTGGTCGGGCGGGTGATGTCGCTCGGCATCAACTTCGTCGTCCAGATCCTGATCGTCCGCTATCTGACGAAGGCCGACTACGGCGCGTTCGCCTACGCGCTCTCCCTCGTCAGCTTCGGCGCGAGCCTCGCCACGTTCGGCCTCGACCGGTCGGTCACGCGCTTCGTCCCCATCTACGACGAGCAGGGGGAGTACAAGAAGCTCTTCGGGACGATCGTCCTGGCCATCGGGACGGTGACGTCCCTCGGCCTGCTCACGCTCGTGCTCGTCTACAGCCTCCAGGGCGTGCTCGCGGGCTCGCTGGTCAGCGACGACCGGGCGATCTCGATCCTCCTGATCCTCGTCGTGCTCTCGCCGCTCCAGGCGCTCGACGGTCTCTTGATGGGCATGTTCGCCGTGTTCTCGCGGCCGCGCGCCATCTTCTTCCGGAAGTACGTGCTGACGCCCGGCCTGCGGCTGATCGTCGTCCTCCTCCTCGTTCTCGGCGGCCAGAGCGTCTTCTTCCTGGCCGCGGGGTACGTGGCCACGGCCGCGTTCGGCGTCGTGCTCTACGGGGTGCTGCTCCACCGCATGCTGCGCGAGGAGGGCCTGCTCGACCACCTGCGGGAAGGAGGCGTCCAGATCCCGGCGCGCGAGGTGCTCGGCTTCACGATCCCTCTCCTCACCTCCGACCTCGTCTACATGACGATGAACACGTCGGACGTCATCCTGCTCGGCCACTTCGGCGGAGCCACCGACGTGGCCGCGTTCCGCGTCATCGGACCGACCGCGCACCTGAACCTGCTCGTGATGACCAGCTTCACGCTGCTCTTCACGCCGCTGGCGGCCCGCATGTTCGCCCGCCACGACCGGGACGGCATCAACCAGCTGTACTGGCAGACGGCCATCTGGATCGCCGTCCTCTCCTTCCCGCTCTTCGCCCTCACGTTCTCGCTCGCCGACCCGCTGACCGTGACGCTCTTCGGCGAGCGCTACGAGGGCTCGGGCGTCTACCTCAGCCTCCTCTCGCTCGGCTACTACTTCAACGCGGCACTCGGCTTCAACGGCCTGACGCTCAAGGTCTACGGACGCCTCCGCTACATCGTCACGATCAACATCCTCGCCGCGCTCGTGAACATCGGGGTCAACATCATCCTCATTCCGCGCTACGGGCCCCTGGGAGCGGCGATCGGGACCTGCGGGACGCTCATCGCGCACAACATCCTCAAGCAGGCCGGGCTTCGCCTCACGGGCGTCGGCCTCTTCCGGCGTGACGACCTCCCCGTCTACGTCGCCATCGTCGTCGCGGCGAGCGCGCTCCTCGCGCTCCAGCTGGCTCTCTCGCCGCCGCCGCTCCTCGCGTTCGCCGTCGCGGCGCTCGCCTCGCTCGTCGTCGTCGCGCTGAGCAGGCGCTCCTTGCGTGCGGCGCAGACCTTCCCCGAGCTGATGCGGTTCAGGCTCATGCGGCTGATCGTCGG
>JBOHAK010000069.1:0-1563 GCA_050697795.1 Gaiellaceae bacterium | reverse complement strand
GCGCCGTGGGGACGGTGACGCTCGAGCTCTTGGCCGAGCGCGGCTTCGAGGATGTCCGGGCGTTCGCCTCGGCGCGCTCAGCCGGCCGGAGCGTCCCGTACGGCACGCGCGCTCTGCTCGTCGAGGGGGCGACACCGGAGGCCCTTGCCGCCGGCGGGCTCGACCTCGTCTTCTTCTCGGTCGGCACGGCGGCGAGCCGCGAGCTCGTCCCCCACGCCGTGCGCGGCGGCGCCGTCGTCGTCGACAAGTCGGACGCCTACCGCCTCACGGCCGGCGTCCCGCTCGTCGTCGCGGGCGTCAACGACCACGTCCTGAACGGGGACGACATCGTCGCCAACCCGAACTGCTCCGCGATGCAGCTCTCCCTGGCGCTGAAGCCCCTCCACGAGGCCGCCGGCCTCGCGCGCGTGCGCCTCGCCACCTACCAGTCGGCCTCCGGTGCCGGCGACGCCGGCAGCGAGCGGCTGCGCGCGACGGCGCCCGCCGAGGGCGACCTCTCGATGGACTGGGAGCTCGAGGGCGAGGAGTTCAGCGAGGAGTGGAAGCTCCGCGCCGAGACGCGGAAGATCCTCGAGTTGCCGGAGCTGCCGCTGCACGCGACGTGCGTGCGCGTCCCCGTCCTCGTCGGCCATGCCCAGGCGGTCTGGGTGGAGACGCAGGAGCCGCTCACGCCGGACGAGGCCCGCGCCGCTCTCGGCGCAGCGCCCCACATCGAGCTCGCGGAGTTCCCGACGCCCGGCGACGCCGCCGGCCGCGACACCGTGCTCGTCGGGCGCATCCGCCGGGATACGGCCGACGAGCGCGGGCTCGCGCTCTGGGTCGTGAACGACAACCTGCGCAAGGGCGCGGCGATGAACGCCGTCCAGATCGCCGAGCTTCTGCTCGCGCGCCGGCTGCTCGCGGCCTAGTAGTAGCGACGCAGGCGCTGCACGAGGCCGACGGCGGCAAGGCCGGTGAGCACGGCCGTCGCTCCGAGCTCGGCGAGCCACCAGTTGCCGAGGTGATGCGCCGCCGCCCGGCACTCGACGGCGATCGCCATCCCGAGCGGGCCCGCAAGTGTCGCGGCGGCGAAGCCGACGCGATCGCTCGCGAAACCGATCCACCCTCCACCGAGCAGCAGCGCCAGCTGCGCCAGGAAGACCCCGATCGCCCAGGCGGGAATCACCGCACCCGGCTCGGCGGCCGGCTCGAAGAGGAGAGCCAGCGTGAAGAACGCGACCCACCCCGCCGCCACCAGCTGGCCGGGGACGGACGGCACGCTCCACCACGGGGCTGTCGCCTGCGGAGGCACGAGCGGCTCGCCGGCCGCGGGCGCGGCCCAGAGCTCCTCCAAGGCGCGAATCTCGTCGACGCGGTCCCGTGTCGTCGTGGGCATCGGATGCCTCCCTCGATCGCCTCTCCCCAGGCTACCGAACTAGGCCAGCGCCCGCCCGCGAGTCTCAGGCCCGAAGAGCATCACGACCGCCCCGGCGACCATGACGAGCGCGACGAAGGTCAGCGACCACACCGTGTCCCCGCTCCAGTCGATCAGCGCCCCGAAGAGGTACGGCGCCCCGATGGCGG
>JBOHAK010000068.1:0-5940 GCA_050697795.1 Gaiellaceae bacterium | reverse complement strand
CGGCCGCCTCGCGCGCGGCCGGATTCGGGCTCGGCAGCCCAGCGGCGGCGCGCAGGCCCTCGGCGATCGAGGCGACGCTCGCCGGATCGACCAGCACCCCGGCCTCCGGCGGGACGAACTCCGGCGGGCCCCCGACCCGGGTCGCCACGACGGAGCGCTCGGACGCGAGCGCCTCGAGGAGCGCCTGTCCGAACGGCTCGACCAGGCTCGGCTGGCAGAGCACGTCGCACGCCCCGATCCACTCGGTCACCTGCTCGTGCGGGACCCTGCCCACGAGCCGGATCCGGGCACGCCCCTCGAGCTCGCCGCGCAGCGGTCCGTCGCCGACGAAGGCGAGGCTGCCGCGCCCCGCCCGCGCAAACGCCTCCGCGAGCCGCACCGGATTCTTGCGCTCGTCGAGCGTGCCCACGCAGAGGTAGAAGGGCGGCTCGCCCTCCCACCCGAGCCGTTCGCGCAGCTCGCCGGGATCGCGGGGCCTGAAGCGCTCGAGGTCGACGCCAGAATCGATCACCTCGACGCGTCCGTCCAGGCCCGGCAGGCGGGCGACGAGCTCCCGCCGCAGGTAGTCCGATACCGCGATGACGCGGGCCGAGCGGAGCGCGAGCCGCGTGGCCGCCGCCACCCCGGGAACGGCGCCCACGTTGCCGACGTCCTGCCCGTGCGCGGTGACGACGAGGCCCGCTCCGGAGACACGGGCGGCGACTGCGGCCGCCGCACCGGCCGGAAAGAGGAAGTGCCCGTAGACGACCTGGGGGCGGAAGCGCCGGGCTTGGCGCACAGCGTCGGCGAGGAGACGGCCGTACTTCGCACGCGAGCCTCCGCGGCGGTCGATCACCGCGTAGCGAAGGTCGTGACCGCGCCGCTCGAGCTCTCCGCAGAGGTCGGCCACGAAGATGCCCAGGTCCGGGGCGTCCGGCCCCGGGTACATCTGCGACACGACGAGGATGCGCACGTTGACGTTTGGCGAGGTCGCTCGAACGGGGGAGTGCCGAGGCGGAGGAACCCCGCTACCGTCGAAGCATGGCGAAATCTGCGGCTCCCGGCGTCGACGTCGCCTCCGTGGAGGCGCACCTGGCGCGCTACGCGGTCTCGTGCCCGCTCTGCAAGGCCGTCGACCAGCTCGGCGTCGGGCAGCACCAGGGCACGATCCAGTCCGCCAACGGCGCGAGCGACTCCATCCCGGCCGTGATCGTGCTCTGCAAGCGCTGCGGCTTCCTGATGCCGCTCGCGCTCGACCTCGTGAAGCCCACTCCCGCGGAGCGGGCAGCCTAGCCGCCTCTGTCGCCGAGGCGCGCCCGGAGGCGCACCCCGGCGGTCGTGGTTCGTTCGCAGGCCTAGGCGGCCTTGTCGAGTCGCCGCGAGTCGCGCTCGAGCCGTTCCTCGGCCCGCGCGCGGGCGCGGATGGCATCGGACGGACCGAAGCGGTGGTGCGCCTTGAGCGCGCGCGCCTCCGCCCACAGCTCGTCGATTCGCTCGGAGAGCTCGGCGGCCTCGGCCGACTTGGCCGGGTCGACGCCGTCGCCGAGCTCGTGCCAGAGCTCGGCGCGCCGTTCGGTGGCCCGCTCGAGCTCGTCCCTGATGTGCTCGATGGTTCGCATCACACGCAGTTAAACGAGTCCCCGCGGCACGTCATTCCGACGCCGGCGAGCGGTGATCGTCACGCGGCGCGCTCGGCGCGCGGCACGAGCTCCGCCGGCAGCATGCCGGGCGGGCCGAGCACGGCGATGCCGCTCGGCGCGGCGAAGGCCAGGAGCACCGCCTCGTCGTCGGCCGTCGGCGCGACGCCCCCGTCCGCCGGCGGCGTACCGACCGCGCGCACGAAGTCCTCGTACCGGCCCGCGGACGAGGCGAAGGTCATCGAGAGCCAGCGGGCCCGCTCGGTGGCCGCCCGGTGGGTATGCGGCACGGAGCTCGGCGCCACGAACGAGTCTCCGACCCCGAGCCGCACGGTCTCGGTGCCCGCATAGACGACGACGCTCCCCTCGAGGACGTGGAAGGCCTCGTCGTGCTCGTGGGCGTGGAGCGGCGGCATGAGGCCGGCGGCGAGGGTGCTCTCCACCACCGTCAGGCTCGCGCCGTCGGGCCCGCGGCGCCGGGCGGCCGCGACCTGCTCGAGGAGCGGCAGGAGAGGCGTGGTCTTCCGCTCGGCCATGACGACAGCCTCGCGCACCGCACGGCCGCAGGCCAGACGGCCACCCCGCCTCCGCGGGTGCGGCTACCCGAACCCTGCGGGCACGCCGGCGCAGTCGTCGCCGTACGCGGCGCCCGGAAGCCTGCCGAGCAGCTCGGCGAGCTCCTCGAGCTCCTCGTCGGAGAGGTGCTCCTCGAGCACGGCGCGGATCGAGCCGACGTGGCCGCAAGAGGCAGCCTCGAGCCTCTCCGCGCCCGCGTCCGTGAGCTGTGCGTACGACACGCGCAGGTCCGCCGGGCACGAGGCGCGCGCGACCAGACCCGCCTCCTCGAGGCCCTCGAGCAGGCGCGTGACGCCGGACGGGGTCAGCACGAGGCGGCGAGCGAGCTCGACGCGCTTCAGGCGCCGCCCGTCGGCCCGCGAGAGGAGCTCCAGAGCCGCGTAGTCGTTGAGCGAGAGCCCGTGCTCGGCCTGGAGGCTCGCGCTCAGCTGCCGCGTGGTCGCCGCGTGCGCACGCAGCAGCCGCGTCCACGCCCGCGCCGCGGGCGCAACGGGGGCCCTAGCCTCCGGTCTCGGGGAAACTTGCGCTCTCAACTTGATCCTGCTACATTCATTTGCGTACTCAATAGTACACAACTCAACAGGAGGACAGGATGAGCACGATGGAGACCACGATCGCCCCGACCGGAACGTGGGCGCTCGACCTCGTCCACTCGACGGTCGGCTTCGAGGTCGCCTACCTGGTAGGCACGTTCAAGGGGCAGTTCAGGGACGTCGACGCGCAGCTCCACGTCGGCGTGAACGGGGCGAGCCTCGCGGGCAGCGCCAGGGTCGCGAGCGTGGACGTCAAGGACGAGAACCTCGCCGCGCACCTACAGAGCCCCGACTTCTTCGACGCCGAGAACCACCCGGAGCTTCGCTTCTCGGCGGACGACATCGCGATCGACGGGGGCGCCGTGACCGTCGACGGCGAGATCACGATCAAGGGGGTCACCAAGCCGGTGGTCGTCACCGGGACGGTGGCCGAGCCGCTCACCGACCCCTACGGGAACGAGCGCATCGGCCTGGCCGTCTCCACGACGGTCGACCGCACCGAGTTCGGCGTCAGCTGGAACAACCCACTGCCCGGCGGCAAGCCGGCCCTCGCCAACGAGGTCCGCATCGTCGGCGACCTCGCATTCGTCAGGGCGTAACCCGATGAAGGTCCTCGGCATCTCCGGCAGCCTGCGCCGGGACTCCCACAACACGAACCTGCTGCGCGCCGCGGCCGAGCTGGTCGACGGCGAGGTGGAGTTCGAGCTGTGGAAGGGCCTGAAGGCGGTGCCGCCCTACGACCAGGACGACGACGTGGCCGAGGCACCGGCGGCCGTCGCGGAGCTCCGCGACGCGATCGCCGGCGCCGACGCCGTCCTCTTCGCCACGCCCGAGTACAACTCGTCCATTCCGGGCCAGCTCAAGAACGCGCTCGACTGGGTCTCCCGCCCCATCGCGACGAACCCGCTGCGCAACAAGCCCGTCGCCGTCGTAGGCGCCTCGACCGGCGCCTTCGGCGCGGTCTGGTCGCAGGCGGAGCTCCGCAAGGTGCTCGCGGCGATCGGCGCGCGCGTGCTCGAGTGCGAGGTCGCCTGCCGGAACGCGGCAGCCGGCTTCGACGAGCACGGCCGCCTGATCGACGGCGAGGCCCAGGCGCAGCTCGGGGAGGCCGTCGAGCGGCTGGTGGAGGCCGCCCGCGGGCGCGCGGAGGGGCGGCTGACCGCGAGCATCGCCGCCTAGTGCCTCTCCGGGCAATGAACGCCTGCTTCTGCCCCGCGACGCAGAAGCGGGGCACCATTACCCGAAGAGGCACGAACCGCTACCGTGGACCTGATGGCCGAGCCGCTGGAACGCACGCAGCCGGACACACGGACATTCGTCCTGTTCGGCGAGGAGCTGGACGTGGGGCGGCCGCTTCCAGAGCTCCTGGGCGAGGTGCAGGACCGTCTTCTCGAGCTGGCCAGGAAGTACGGGCCGGGGCTCCCGCCGGACGAGCGGTTCGAGATTCTCGACCTGGCTCTGGACGAGCTCGACACGGCCCTGGAGCGCGTGCGCGATGCGCGCGCGAAGCTCCTGCGGATCGAGCTCAGGCTCGCGTCGGCCTACGAGTCCGGCATCGCCCGCATCCGCGCGGCAGAGCGCGACCGGGGCGGAGCCGCCGAGGCCTGAGTCCGGCGGCGAAAGCCGGAGGAGGGACTCGAACCCACGACCTACCGCTTACAAGGCGGTTGCTCTACCAGCTGAGCTACTCCGGCGCTGACGGAATCCTAGCGGCGGCTAGTCGAGAACCTGGCGGCCGCTCTGGTGCTGGAGCACCTTGCGCTTCACGCGCTGGAGCGCGTTGTCGATCGTCTTCGTGTCGCAGCCGAGCTGCTCCGCCATCTCGTCGTAGGAGTTGCCCTCGAGGTAGAGCTTGAGCGCGTCCGCCTCGAGCGGAGAAAGGCCCGTGCCGAGGCAGAAGACAAGGCTTTGGAGCTCCTCCGTGGAGATGACGCAGATGGACGGGTCGTCTACGCCGGGGCCCGGGAGCGCATCGCCGAGCGTGCACTCGCCGTCGTCCTGCCCGGCCGGCGTCTGGCTGAACGAGACGTACGTGTTGAGCGGGGCGTGCTTGTAGCGGGTCGCGGTCTTGATCGCCGTGATGATCTGGCGGGTGATGCAGAGCTCGGCGAAGCTGCGGAACGACGTCTCCTTGTCCGGGCGGAAGTCGCGCACCGCCTTGTAGAGGCCGATCAGCCCCTCCTGGATGAGGTCGTCCGACTCCCCGCCGGCGAGGAAGTACGAGCTCGCCTTCAGGCGGACGAAGCCCGTGTACCGGCGGATGAGGGCGTCGAGGGCCGCGCCGTCGTCGTTGCGGGCGCGCAGGACGAGCTGCAGGTCTTCGAGCTCTCGCCGGCTTCGTTCCTGCGGGGTGCGAGCGGTTGCGAGCTGACGGCGGGCCACGGCGGTTCCTCCTGGGATCGGTGTCAGGAGAGCCGTGCCGGCCTCTCCGGGCAACCCTAACCCTCAAGTTGAGGTCTCGATCGTAGCAAGGACCTCCCGAAACTTCAACGTCCGCCGCGGCGGAGGCGCTCGAGCCGCTCGCGCGTCTCGGCGTCGAGCGCGTCCTCGATCTGGGAGCGCGCGGGGCCGGTCTGCGCGGGCCCGCGCTCGACTTCGGCGGCGAGCTCGCGCAGAAACGTCTTCGACGACCGGCGCCTCGTCTCCTGCCCGGCAGTGCCGCGGACCGCCGCGTCGGAGGAGATCACCCACACCTCCTCGCGCCCGCGGTGCTCGGCCGCCAGACGCTCGATCAGCGGGTCGGCCGGCGAGGCGAAGCGAACCTCCAGCGCACCGTAGGCGACGTCCTCGCCCACGCCGTCGAAGACGACGACGCCGCGGGCCCCGCGGACGGCCACGAAGCTCGCGAGCAGGTCGACCAGCTCGCGCCGGTCGGCCATGTCACCCGCGTGGAGGATGTTGTAGCCGTCGAAGAGGTAGAGCATCGCCCGCGAATGATGCCGTGGCGGCGGCGAGGAGCACGGCGATGCCGGCCAGCATGGCCATGCCCGCACGGAGGTCCAGTGCCCCGGAGACGACCCCCATGAGGGGCGGCCCGCCCAGGAAGCCGAGATAGGAAACGGTGGTCACCGAGGCCACCGCGCTCCCCCGTTCGGCGTCCGGGGCATCTCGCCCCGCTGCCCCGAGGAGCGTGGGCGCGGCCACCGAGATGCCCGCACCGCCGAGGGCGAAGCCGACGAGGGCGACGGGGACCGCCGGCGCGACCGCCGCGAGCG
>JBOHAK010000067.1:0-6048 GCA_050697795.1 Gaiellaceae bacterium | reverse complement strand
GTACTGGTCTGCGCCTCGGCGAGCTTCGCGCGCTCCGCTTCGCGGACGTGGACCGCGACCGTCGACTCGTCCGCGTCGAGCGCGCCTACTCACTCCGGGAACTGAGGCGCCCGAAGACCGAGGCCGGCAACCGCTCGGTCCCCCTCTTCGCCTCCGTCGACTCGGCCTTACGCGCTCTCGCCGCGCGAGCCCTCGAGCGGGGTCGCTACGCGCCGGACGAGCTCGTGTTCGCTTCAGCCCGAGGCACGCCGCTGCACCCGTCGAACTTCAACCGGCGCACGTGGCAGCCTGCCCTTCGACACGCCGGGCTCGCCCACGAGGGCTACCGCTTCCACGATCTGCGGCACACGTGCGTCTCGCGCCTGGTGGCCGCCGGCGCCGACGTGAAGCTCGTCCAAGCGGTTGCGGGCCACGCGAGCCCGCTCATCACGCTCAAGCGCTACTCGCATCTGCTCGACGGACGCATCACCGAGGCAGCCGCGCGCTTCGACCCTGCGCGCACTCCTTAGCAGACCCTTAGCAGCGGCCTAGCCGAGTCGGCTCTCCAGGAAACGGACGAGGCTGATTTGCAGGAGCTTCTCGAAGCGGACGACGGGGATCGAACCCGCGACCCTCAGCTTGGGAAGCTGATGCTCTACCAACTGAGCTACGTCCGCGCGCCGGGTCCACGATACCACCGCTTCGAGCGTGCCTCAGGACCCTCCAATGGCTCGGAAAGGGGATTGGCGAGCCGGCCCGTTCTGACGAGGATGTGACCTAGATCGGACGAGCGGCACGCGGCCACCCGCCCGTCTGGAGGAGGTGTCCGTTTGACCAGCACACGTCCCAGACGCAGGCAGCAGGGCCAGACGATGGCCGAGTACGCCGTGATCCTCGGAGTGATCACGCCCGTCCTGGTCCTCCTCTTCACGGGCCTTGGCGAGCCGGTGGTCGACCGGCTCGAGACCGTGGCCAGCTTCCTGCTCTGACCGGCTGACAGGCCCGAGACGGGCTCCGCGCCGTGGAATACTTCCGTGCAGAAGACACGGAAGGAGCTGCGATGGCAGAGGAGACGCTGGAAGCGACCGCACGGGCGCTCGTCGCGCCGGGCAAGGGCATCCTGGCCGCGGACGAGAGCACGGGGACGATCGAGAAGCGCCTCAAGTCGATCGAAGTCGAGTCCACGGAGGAGAACCGCCGCGCGTACCGCGAGATGCTGTTCACCACGGCAGGCATCGGCGAGCACATCTCGGGCGTGATCCTCTACGACGAGACGATCCGCCAGTCCACGCGGGACGGCGCGCCGTTCACGAAGGTGCTCCAGGACGCCGGGGTCATCCCGGGGATCAAGGTCGACATGGGCGCGAAGCCTCTCGCCGGCGCCGAGGGCGAGAAGGTCACCGAGGGTCTCGACGGCCTGCGCGAGCGGCTCATGGAGTACCGCGAGCAGGGCGCGAAGTTCACGAAGTGGCGCGCCGTCATCGACATCGGCAAGGACCGCCCGAGTGCGTACTGCATCCACGTGAACGCGCACGCCCTCGCCCGCTACGCGGCGCTCTCGCAGGAGACCGGGCTCGTGCCGATCGTGGAGCCGGAGGTGCTCATGGACGGCCCCCACCCCATCGAGCGCTGCTACGAGGTCACCGAGGCGACGCTCGAGGCGGTCTTCAACGAGCTCTTCTCCCAGCGCGTCGTCTACGAGCGCATGCTCCTCAAGCCCAACATGGTCATCTCCGGGAACGAGTGCTCCGAGCAGGCAAGCCCGAAGCAGGTCGCGGAGGCGACGATCCGCTGCTTCCGGAGCGTGGTCCCGGCCGCCGTGCCGGGCATCGTCTTCCTCTCCGGCGGTCAGTCGGACGAGCAGGCGACCGCGAACCTGAACGCGATCAACGCCGGCGGGCCCCATCCGTGGCAGCTGTCGTTCTCGTACGGCCGCGCGCTCCAGGCGCCGTCGCTCAAGGCCTGGCGGGGCGACGAGGCGAACGTCCAGGCCGGCCAGGACGCGCTCGCCCACCGCGCGCGCCTCAACGGCGCCGCCCGCGACGGGCGCTACACGCCCGACATGGAGAAGGTCGCGACCGCCGCCTAGTTGGCGGTGCTAGCGGTACTCGCGTCCGGAGAAGCGCTCGAGCTTGTCGAGCGCATGCTGCGCCTCGACGCGGCGCACGGTGCCGGAGCGGGAGCGCATGACGATCGAGTCCGTGACCGCGCCGCCGCGGGTGTAGCGCACCCCGCGGAGGAGGGCGCCGTCCGTGACGCCGGTCGCCGCGACGAAGACGTTGTCGCCGCCCACGAGGTCGTCCGTGGTGAGCACCCGATCGGGGTCGTAGCCCGCGTCTACGAGCTGCTGCCGCTCGTCGTCGTTCCGCGGCCAGAGGCGTCCGAGGACGACGCCGCCGAGCGACTTGACCGCGGCCGCAGCGATCACGCCCTCCGGCGTACCGCCGATGCCCATCATCAGGTCGACACCCGTGCCCTGCCGGGCGGCGGCGATCGCGGGCGCGACGTCGCCATCCGTGATCAGGTTCACCTTCGCGCCCGCTTCGCGGACGCCGTCGATGATCGGCTGGTTCCGCTCCCGGTCGAGGACGACGACGGCGATCTCGCTCGCCCGCACGCCCTTCGCCTCGGCTGCCCGCCTCACGTTTTCCGCCGGCGGAACGTCGATGTCGAGCGCCTCCGCGACCTCCTCCCCGCCCACGAGCTTGTCCATGTAGACCGCGGCGCCCGGGAAGAGCATCGTCCCGCGCTCGGCGAGCGCGATGACGGCGATCGCGTTCGGCTGGCCGACGGAGGTGAGGCGCGTGCCCTCGAGCGGATCGACGGCGACGTCGACCTCGGGGCCCTGGCCGTTCCCGACCTCCTCGCCGTTGTAGAGCATCGGCGCCTCGTCCTTCTCCCCCTCGCCGATGACGACGACGCCGCTCATGGAGACGGTGTCGAGCATGGCCCGCATCGCGTCCACGGCGGCCTGGTCGGCGGCGATCTTGTCCCCGCGGCCGATCCAGCGCCCGCACCCCAGGGCGGCCGCCTCGGTGACGCGCACGAGCTCCAGCGCGAGGTTCCGGTCGGGGGCCGTTCCGTCCGCCATGACGGCAGGATCCTACGGCACCGCTTGCTCCGACCGCCCCCGTCCTTACCCTCGGCTCGTGCGCGCGCTCGTCGCCTTCGCGCTCGCGGTCGCCGTCTTCCATCACCTCCCCGCCGTCGGCGGCGACCTCGGCGACTGGATCGACCTCGCGACGCCCTTCGCCGTCGTCGGTACGGCCGCGCTCGTCCTGCTCGGCCTGAGCGCCTGGGGCGCCGGGCTGGGCCTCGCCGTGGCGGCTGGGATCGCGTACGTCGACGGCCACGGCCTCCACCTGGCGGCGAACTCGATCCGGGCCGAGGAGCCGACCGGAGAGGTCGAGCGCGTCGCGTACTTCTGGGACGAGCAGTTCAGCCACTGGGAGTGGCACGTCGGGCTCCTCGGTCTGCTCGTCGCCTTCTGCCTCGCGGAGCCGTGGGCGAGGCCGCCGGTGCGCGGCAGCTTCGCCCAGGGCGCCCTCGTCGCGGCCCTCCTGGGTTTTACGCTCTTCACGAGCACGGTCGAGGGACACACGTGGTGGCTGCTCCCGCCGGCGGGGCTCTTCCTGGCCGTGTGGGCGCTCGCGCGGCCGCGTCCCGTGCTCGGTGCCTGCGCGAGCGCGCTCGTCCTCGCCTGTATTCTCCTGGCCGGGTGGGCGGCGTGGCACCGCGGCGTCCCCGAGTTCAGCGACCTCGGCTGGATCTAGGGCCTCCAGCGCGACCGGGGAGGAAGGGATGACGCTCGGCCAGCTTGCGGTGACGGTGGCGGTTCTGGCCGCGCTCGGGCTCGTGGCGGGGCGCTTCGGGCTGTCCGCCATCCCCGCCTATATCCTGGCGGGGATCCTGCTCGGCCCGAACGACCCCGAACTCTTCTCGCTCGTCGACCCCTCGGAGGTGACCGAGTTCGTCGCCGAGCTGGGAGTCATCTTCCTCCTCTTCTTCCTCGGGATCGAGTTCAGCCTCACCCGCCTGCTCGAGTCGGGGCGACACCTCGTCCTGGGCGGATCGATCGACCTCGTCGTGAACGCGAGCTTCGGCTTGCTCGTCGGCCTGCTCATGTTCGGGCCCGGCTTCCCGGCGATCCTGGTCGGGGCGGCGGTCTACATCTCCTCGAGCGCCGTGACCGTGAAGGGGCTGATCGACTTCCGCCGCCTGGCCGACGAGGAGACGGTCCTCGTGCTCGCCATCCTCATCTTCGAGGACCTCGTCATCGCGTTCGTGCTCGGTTTCGCATCCGGCGGCGGCGAAGCCGAGGTCGGCGGGACAGTCGTCCTCCTGGCGAAGGTGCTCGGGTTCGTCGTCGCGTCGCTCGCGGCGTCCCACTGGCTGTCCCGGCCCGTCGACCGCCTGCTCGATGCGATGCCGCGCGAGTTCTTCCTCCTCTTCACCGTCGCGCTGGTCGTCGGCATGAGCGCGGTGGCGAAGGAGCTCGGGCTCTCGGAGGCGATCGGCGCGCTCATGGCCGGCGTCGTCCTCTCGGAGACCTCGGTGCGCGGGGAGATCGAGGAGCGGTTCCTCGGCTTCCGCGACCTCTTCGGGGCGCTCTTCTTCTTCGTCTTCGGCCTCGCCATCGACCTCGATGCGCTCGGGAGCGTCGGCCTGTTCGTCGCCCTCGCGGTCGCCGTCAGCATCGTCGGCAAGCTGGCGGGAGGCTTCGCGGCGGGCCGGGTGGGCGGCTTCACGCGGCGCCAGAGCCTGAACGCGGGCGCCGCGCTAGTCGCCCACGGCGAGTTCACGATCATCATCGCCCAGCTCGCCTCCGAGAACGAGGCGATCAGCAGCGCGGACCGCGCCGACCTGGCCGCGTTCGCCGGCCTCTACGTGCTCGCCACGGCCGTGATCGGCGTCGTGCTCATGAAGGAGTCCAAGCGGCTGGGCCGCGTGCTCTTCCCGCCTAAACTTGCTACCGAAGGAGGGACGCATGGCCCACGAGCTCCGTGAGACTCGCCTGCCCGGCATCGGCGTCAAGTACACGACGCCGACGGCCCACGGCGGCCGCCTGACCGTGATCCTCCACAACGAGGGTCAGCGGGAGATCTACTGGTTCCGCCACGCGGACGACGAGGATCCGCAGGCCGTCATCCGGCTCGAGGACGACGAGGCGCGGCAGCTCGGCGCCGTCATCGGCGGAGCCTACGACCGTCCGAAGGTGGTCGAGGAGCTCGAGATGGCCTTCGGGGAGCTTTCCATCGAGTGGGTCCCCGTTCCCGACACGAGCCCCGCGATCGGCAGGACGCTCGCCGACTGCGGTTTCCGCCAGCGCACCGGCATCACGATCATCGCCATCCTGCGCGAGCCCGAGCCCGTCGCCGGCGCGCAGCCGGACGACGTGATCGAGCGGGGCGACGTGCTCGTCACGGTGGGCAAGCTCGGCCAGTACCCGGCATTCCGCAGGCTCCTCGCCGAAGGTCCCATCGGGGTGCCCCCGCCCGAGGCGGCCTGACGAGGCGAGGGCGGCCCGGAGGCCGCCCTCGGAGCAGGCGAGCTGTAGCGCTCTACGCCGCTGCCTCGAGCGCGGGCTCGAGCGCGGGCGTCGGACGGTAGGTGGGCTCGAAGCCGGCCAGGCGGCCGACCGCGGCGCCGGCGACGAGAGCTGCCTTCTGCGCGAACGCCGGGACGTACGGCATGCGCAGGTCATCGAAGTGCGCGTTGGCGATCACGGCGAGCCGGAGCGGGCTCGGCATGCCCTTGCGGTTCGTCCTGCCGTCGGCGGCCAGCCCGAACATCGTCTCGATGAAGCGCTCGAACTGCAGCGCCGGGCGCACCTCGCAGACGAAGCTCGCGGGCGTCTCGCCGACGTTGCGGAAGCTGTGGACGGTGCCCGGCTCGACGGTGACGACGTCGCCGGCCGACGCGGTGACCTTGCGGCGCCCGCGGCGGAGCTCGAACGTGCCCTCGAGGATCTCGAAGCGCTCGCTCTGGAAGGGATGGACGTGGGCCGCGGCGACGCCGCCGCCCGCCTCCACGGTGACCTCGACTTCGACGAGCTCGCCGTCCGTCTGG
>JBOHAK010000066.1:0-7508 GCA_050697795.1 Gaiellaceae bacterium | reverse complement strand
GGGCTAGCCGGGGCGGATCAGGCGGAGGGCGAAGGCGTTGCCCCGAGGCGGGGCAAGCCTCAGCGAGACCAGGCTGCAGAGGAGCTGCACGGCGACCGCCAGGAGAGCGATCAGCGCCGCGAGCATCCCCACCGAGAAGCCGCCCGACGATCCGCCGCTCAGCCCTCCCGTGCTCACGAAGAGCCTGGAGGGAGCCTGGTCCTTGAACGGCGGCGGCGGGGGAAGCGGAGCAGTGCCGGCGCTCCCGGCCGCGCGCGGACCCTCGTGCCTCGTCTCCGAGCGCGACCCGCTCTGCCGGTCGAGCCGGTCACCTGCCCACGTGACCGCGGCGAGCGCGCCGCCCGCGTCGGAGAGGTAGGGCAACTCGAGGGGCGGCGGCGGAGAGGAGCCGTTGGGGATCGTGAAGATCGACTCGCCGGATGAGCCGGTCGCCGGCGAGGGCTCGACCGGGATCGGCCCGGCAGCGGGCAAGGTCGGCTCCGCCGTCGGAACCTCGGGAGGCGGAGTCGCCACAGGCGGAGTCACCACGGGAGACTCAGGGGCGGGCGAAGGCGGCGCCGGCGGACTGGGGGCGGCGGGCGGCTGGCCGACCGGGTCCGGCGCCGGCGGGGGAGGCGGCTCCGGTGCGGGCGCCGGAGTCTCGGGTGCGGGCGACTCCACGGGAAGCGCAGGATCGCCCGCCGGCTCCTCGGCCGGTGTCTCAGCGGTGTCCCCGACCGGAGGCATGCCTCCAAGCTGCGGGTCGTCGGCCGTGGCGGCGGCGCCGTCCGAGGACACGGTCGCGTCGTCGGCACGGGCCTCGGTCGCGAGTACGAGCCAGAGGAGTGCGGCGAACACCCACACCGCCACACGAGCTCCGCCTTCGGCCTTCGTCAGCGTAGGCGTCGAGACTCCCCCTCCCTGCCGCAGCCTCGCTTCCAGATACCCACAGACCCCTTCCTTTGCCCGTGGGCCTCCACAGTACGCAGTCCCCCTTGGACATGTCAACCCGAAATTCAGCGATTCCTTACAGGACTCCGGGCCGAGGATCTTGGGCTCAAGCTCAACTTGAGCGTGAGGTAGCCAAGCGTGTCGATGCCCCCTTTGAAGGCCTTCACACTCCCGGCCGAGCGGCTGTAATATCCGTCGCTCCAGTCCTTCCACGCGGAGAAGACGGCTGCTACACCGCGGCTTGCGGCACTCAGGGGTTACTGCTCGATCGCGCGCGGACCTCTACGAAGAGGCCCAGCGCCTCGACATCAGAGGTCGCTCGACGATGACCGACGCCGAGCTCGCCGAGGCGATCTCTGCGCACGGCGAGGGCAGGCGGAAACCGAAGCTCTTCGCGTCCCTCGCCGCCGGCTTCGTTCGTGCCCGGCGCCGCGTGACGTCGTTCCTGGGCGCCCTCCTCGGGATGGCCTTCCTGCGCCGGGCGAAACCGGTGCGCGTGATCGTGCTCTCGGTCGCCGCGCTCGCCGCCGGCGGGCTCGGGCTGATGACGGCCTATGCGATCTCGCCCGACGACGGGTCCGCCGCCCAGGTGCTCGTCACCAACGGGACGACCTACCAGATCGCAACCGTGACCGGGCCCGGCGGGACGACCACCGTCGCCGTCACGAAGACGAAGGAGGGCAAGACCCGGATCGTGCCCGTGCGGGTCCTGGACACCGTGGCAGGGCCCGGCGGCACGGAGACCGTCTCCGTCCAGCTGCTCGGGCCCGCGCGAACCGTCACGGACCAGCAACTCCTGACCCAGATCGAGACGCAGTCCGTCACCAGGACCGAGACCCACGTCGTCAACCAGACCCAGACCGACGTCGTCACCGTGATCGAGCCCACGACGGTCGTCGTCACCGACGTCCGGACCGAAACCGTCAGGGACGTCGAGACGCAGGTGGTGACCGTCGTCGTGACGGATACGGTCGTGGTCACGGTCACGGTCACCGACACCGAGACCGTCGTCATCACCGAGACCATCACCGTCCCGGGTCCGTAGGCGGCGGCGAGGGGCCGGCTTCTCCTCCTTCACACAGGACGTTCACCGGCTGGACCCCCACGCCGAGCGGGGAGCCTCCTACACTCGCTCGCAGGGACCCCTCGACGATGGAACCCCTGGCCTACTCTCACGAGCTCCCGGCGTACGTCGACCCGGCCGAGGCGAACGATCGCCCCGGAGTGAGCAGCGGGTTGGCTGCGCTGCTCGTCATCGCCTCGCCCTTCGCGCTGACGGCTTGGGTCGCGATCGGCCTCGCGGTCCACCGACTCGTCACCTGAGCTCTCCGAGGGCGCCGTCCGGGCTTCCGGCCGGACCCGTTGACTCATCCGGCTCGAAGTAGGAGACTGGTGCTCGTCAAGTCACAGGGGAGACGGAATGCCGGAGACTCAGGCGCGCCTCCGCGGGCAGACGGGGAAAGCGCGCAGCCTCCTGCGGCAGGCGTCCACTAGCCGAGATCGGTGGGGGAGCATTCGATGACGCGTTGGATCGTCGCCTCGAGCCTGAAGTTCCGGCTCCTCGTGCTCGCCGCCGCCGCGGCAACGCTGGCCGTGGGGATCACCCAGCTTCGGGACATGCCGGTGGACGTCCTGCCCGAGTACGCCCCGCCGACCGTCGAGGTCCAGACGGAAGCGCTCGGGCTCTCGGCGGCCGAGGTCGAGCAGCTGGTCACGGTCCCGCTCGAGGCCGACCTGCTGAACGGCGTCGCATTCCTCCAGGACATCCGCTCGGAGTCGATTGCCGGCCTCTCCCGGATCCTCCTCGTCTTCGAGCCCGGCACCGACCTCTACCGCGCGCGGCAGGTCGTGAACGAGCGCGTCGCAGAGGCGCACGTTGCCATGTCGGGCGTGTCCAGGCCGTCCCAGATGCTGCAGCCGCTCTCCTCGACGAACCGGGTGATGATGGTCTCGGTCTCGACCGACAGCCTCAGCCCGATCCAGATGTCCGTGCTGGCGCGCTGGACGATCGTGCCCCGCCTGCTGGGTGTGGCCGGCGTGGCGAACGTGTCGATCTGGGGTCACCGGGACCGGCAGCTCCAGGTTCAGGTCGACCCGGTGGACCTCCGTGACCAGGACGTCACGCTGGGTCAGGTCATCGAGACGGCCGGGAACGCGTTGTGGGTCTCGCCGCTCACGTTCGTCGAAGCCTCGACACCCGGCACGGGCGGGTTCATCGACACGGCCAACCAGCGGCTCCCGGTCCAGCACCTCTCGCCCATCAGCACGGCCGACCACCTCGCCCAGGTACGGGTCGAGGGCACGAACGGCCGCAGCCTGCGACTCGGGGACGTCGCCAACGTGGTGGAGGGCCATCAACCCCTCATCGGCGACGCCGTCGTCAACGACGGGGAGGGGCTCCTGCTCGTCATCGAGAAGTTCCCCGAGGCCAACGCCCTGGACGTGACCCGCGGAGTCGAAGGAGCGATCGCCTCGATGCAGCCCGGACTTACGGGCGTCGCGTTCGACACGACGGTCTACCGCCCGGCCTCCTTCATCGAGCAGTCGATCGACAACGTCACCCTGGCGCTGATCATCGGCGCCGCCCTCCTGGTTCTCCTGCTCGGGGCCTTCCTGTTCGGGTGGCGCCCGGCCCTGGTGGCCGTCGTCGCGATCCCGTTGTCCCTCGTGGTCGGAGCGCTCGTGCTCTACGCGTTCGGAGAGACGATGAACGCCATGGTCCTGGCCGGGCTCTTGGCGGCCCTGATCCTCGTCGTCCACGAGGCTATCGTCGGCGCCGAGAGCATCGACCGGCGCCTCCGTGAGCGCCGGGCGGGAGACGACGGCGAGCCGGCGACCGCCGTCATCCTCGACGCGACGCTCGAGGTTCGGAGCGCAGCCGTGTTCGGGTTGCTGATCGTCGCGCTGGCCGTCGTGCCCCTCTTCTTCCTCGAAGGGATGCCGGGCTCGTTCTTCCCGCCGATGGCCGTCGCGCTCCTGGCCGCGCTCGGCGCCTCGATGGTGGTCGCGGTCACCGTCACGCCGGCGCTGAGCCTGCTCCTCCGGTCCGGCGCACCGCGTGAGCGCCGCGAGTCGCCCGTCATCGGCTGGCTGCGGCGGCACTATCGAAGCGCCCTTGCGTGGATGGTCGGACGACCGTCCGTCGTGTACCTGGCCGCGGGCGGGCTCGTCGTCGCGGCCGTCGCAGCGCTCCCGTTCCTCGGGCAAGGACTGCTGCCGACGTTCAAGGAGCCGGAGCTGGTCATCCGCTGGCAGGGCCCGCCCGGCACGTCGCTCCCCGAGATGAACCGGATCACGACGCTCGCCAGCCGGGAGCTCCGCTCGATCGACGGGGTCCGGAACGTCGGTGCCGACGTCGGGCGAGCCGTGACGTCGGATCAGGTGGTCAGCGTCAACTCCGCCGAGCTCTGGGTCAGCATCGATCCCGACGCCGACTACGACGAGACGGTCGCGTCCGTGAAGGACGTCGTCGCCGGCTATCCCGGGCTTGCACAGGACGTCCAGGCCTTCTCGAACGAGCGAGCCGCCGACGCTCTCGCGGGGGCCGAGGACGACTTCGTCGTCCGAATCTACGGCGAGGACCTCGACGTCCTGCGCGAGAAGGCGGGCGAGGTGCGGCAGCTCCTGTCGGGAATCGACGGTGTCGTCGACGAGCACGTCCCGCTTCCCGCGCTGGAGCCGACACTCGAGGTCAAGGTCAACCTGCTCGATGCCCAACGGCATCGGGTCAAGCCCGGCGACGTGCGCAGGGCCGCCGCCACGCTCCTGTCGGGCATCGGGGTGGGCAGCCTCTTCGAGGAGCAGAAGGTGTTCGACGTCGTGGTCTGGGGCACGCCCGAGACGCGCGGCAGCCTCAGCGACGTTCGCCGGCTTCTCATCGAGACGTCCGGCGGCGGCCACGTCCAGCTGGGGCAGGTGGCGGACGTACGGATCAGGCCGAACGTCTCGGTGATCGAGCGGCACTCGGTCTCCCGGTACCTCGACGTCGCCGCGAACGTGGACGGGCGCGACACGGGGTCCGTCGTGGACGACGTCGAGCAGGCCCTCGACGAGGTCGTCTTTCCGCTCGAGTTCCATTCCGAGGTGCTGGCCGCCGAGCGGCAGCCTGCGGGCCGCTTGATCCTCATCGGCATCGCGGCGGCGCTCGGGATGGTCCTCCTCTTCCAGGCTGCGTTCGGCGCCTGGCGCCGGGCGGCCCTGGCCTTCTTGACCTTGCCGGTCGCGGTCGCCGGCGGAGTCCTCGCGGCCCTGGCCGACGGCGGAACGCTCTCGTTCGGGTCCTACATGGGCTTGCTCGCGGTGCTCGGGCTCGCCGCGCGCAACAGCGTCCTCCTGATCGGCCACTTCGGGCAGCTCGAGCAGCAGAACGGCGGCGCCTTCGGCCGCGAGCTCGTCCTGCGCGGGACGGGCGAGCGTTTCGCGCCGATCCTGGTCACCGCGGCGGCAGCCGCGCTCGTCACCGTGCCGGTGCTGATCCTGGGCGGCAGCCCCGGCCTCGAGATCCTGCGCCCGATGGCCGCCGTCATCCTGGGCGGGGTCGTCACGTCGACATTTCTCAGCCTGTTCGTCGTGCCGGCCCTCTACCTGCGTGTCGGCGTCGCCCGCGTCGACCCGACCACCAGGCAACTCGATGCATAGGGAGGAGCGGACATGAACCGGGGCCTCAGTCGGCGCGGGAACCTCTGCGTCGCGGCAGTTCTGATCGTCGCCGTCCTTCCGCTCGCCGCCTGCCAGCGAGGCGAGGACGAGGCGGCGGCAGGCGGGGAGGAGCCCGCCACGGTCGAGGCTGTCGAAGGGAGCGAAGACCTCTTTCGCATCACGCTCACCGCCGATGCGGCCGAGCGGCTGGACGTGCAGACGACGGCCGTGCGCGTGGTGGGCGACGGCGCCCGGCAGCGAACGGTCATTCCCTACTCCGCGGTGCTCTACGAGCCGGACGGGGAGACCTGGACGTACACGAGCCCCGAGTCGCTGACGTTCGTCCGGGCCCCCATCGTCGTCGAGACCATCGAGGAGGACCGCGCGGTTCTCTCAGAGGGCCCGCCAGCCGGAACGAAGGTCGTGACGGTCGGGGTGGCCGAGCTCTTCGGTGCCGAGAACGGCATCGGCGCCGACAGCGGGCACTGAGCGAGCAGGGGGTACGCGGCGATGATGCGCTGGATAGTCGGGACGAGCCTGAGGTTCCGGTACCTCGTCGTCGCCGCCGGCGCGGCGCTGATGCTCTTCGGCAGCGGGGTGCTGCGCGACACCCCGGTGGACGTCTTCCCCGAGTTCGCCCAGCCCAAGGTCGAGATCCAGACGATCAGCACGGGGCTCTCGGCCGAGGAGGTCGAGTCCCTGATCACCGTGCCGCTGGAGCAGTCGCTCCAGGGATTGCCGGGTCTCGACACGATCCGCTCCAAGTCGGTCCCACAGCTCTCGTCGGTCCAGCTCCTCTTCGACCGCGGGACCGACCTCCTGCACGCACGGCAGCTCGTGCAGGAGCGCGTCGCGACCGTCACGCCGACGCTGCCGAGCTGGTCCTCCCCACCGTTCATGATCCAGCCGCTCTCCTCGACGAGCCGGGTCATGAAGATCGGGCTCACCTCGGACCGGCTGTCTCTGATCGACATGTCCCTGGTGGCCTACTGGAAGATCAGGGCGCGGCTGCTCCGCGTTCCGGGAGTGGCGAACGTGCCGATCTGGGGGGAACGCCTGCACCAGTACCACGTGCAAGCCGATCCGGCGCGGTTGCGAGCTCACGACGTCTCGCTGACCTCCCTCCAGGAGCAGACCGCAAAGAACCTGGACGTGGGAAGCCTGGTCTCCTGGTCGGACGCGGGAGAGGTCGGCACGGGCGGCTTCATCGACGGCCCCAACCAGCGGTTCAACGTCAGGCACGTCTTCCCCGTCATCACGCCGACCGACTTCTCCAAGGTGACCATCGAGAACGGGGCCGGCGAGACGCTGCTCCTGAAGGACGTGGCCGATCTCGTGATCGACCACCAGCCCCTCATGGGAGACGCCGTCATCAACGACGGCCCCGGCCTCATGCTCATCGTCGAGAAGCTGCCCTGGGCGAACACCCTGGAGGTGACCCGGGGGGTCGAGGACGCGATGGAGACGCTGCAGCCCGGCCTGTCCGGCATCGAGGTCGACACGACCATCTTCCGGCCGGCGACCTTCATCGAGACCTCGATCGACAATCTGACGAAGGCGCTCCTGATCGGCGCCCTGCTCGTGATCCTCGTCATCGGCGCCTTCCTGTTCGAATGGCGGGCCGCGCTGATCAGCGTCATCTCCATCCCCATCTCCCTGGTCGCCGCCGGGGTCGTCCTCTACCTGCGCGACGCGACGATCAACGTCATGGTCCTGGCGGGATTCGTGATCGCCCTGGGGGTGGTCGTCGACGACGCGATCATCGACGTCGAGAACATCGTGCGGCGGCTACGAGAGCACCGCCGGCAGGGCAGCAAGAAGCCGACGGCCGCCATCGTCCTCGAGGCCTCGCTCGAGGTCCGGCCCTCGATCGTCTACGCGACGCTGATCATCTTCGCGGCGATGGCTCCGATCTTCTTCCTGACCGGACTCACCGGCGC
>JBOHAK010000065.1:0-2670 GCA_050697795.1 Gaiellaceae bacterium | reverse complement strand
CTCCCGGGCATGGACGGGTTGATCGTGTGTCAGGCGATGCGTGCGGATCCGGCGCTCGCGCACACGCCCATCATCATCCTGACCGCGCGCGGCGACGAATCCGATCGCATCTCCGGCCTCGAGCTCGGCGCGGACGACTACGTCACGAAGCCGTTCAGCGCCGCCGAGCTCGCCGCGCGGGTGCGCGCGGTCCTACGGCGCGCCGGCGGCGAGGCCCCGGAGGCGGCCGGCGCGGTGCTCGCGGCGGGAGACGTCCGCATGAACCTCGAGACGCACACGGCCGAGCAGGCGGGCGAGCCGCTCGACCTCACCGTGAAGGAGTACGAGCTCCTGCGCGTCCTGCTCGAGCGGGCCGGAAAGCTCGTCAGGCGCGACGAGCTCGTGCACGAGGTCTGGGACCCGGCCTGGTTCGGATCGACCAAGACCCTGGACGTCCACGTGAGCGCGCTGCGCAAGAAGCTCGGCGACGACCCGGCCGCGCCGCGCTACATCCACACCGTCCGCGGCGTCGGCTTCCGCTTCGACACCGGCGACGAGCCGGCCCCGTGAGCTTCCGCACCCGGCTCGTCCTCGCCGCCGCGTACCTGCTGGCCGCGGTCGTGATCGCGCTCGCCGTGCCCCTCGCCCTGAGCGTCGACCGGCGCGCCACGTCGGAGCTGGAGTCGGACGTCGTCGCCAACGCCGCCGTCCTCGCGGGAAGAGTCTCCTTCCTGGTGGAGGAGGGAAACGGGGAGCGGATCGCCGAGATCATCGGCGGCGCGACCGTCGGAGAGCGTGCACGCACGGTCGTGGTGGACTCCGCGGGACTGGTTCTCGCGGACACGGCCGGAGAAGCTCCCGCCGGAGAGGAGTTCGCCACCGCGGCACGGCCCGAGTTCGACGCCGCGCTCCGCGGCGGCCGGGTCGACGTCCGCGAGCGCCGGAGCGACACGCTGGACGAGGACCTGCTCCTCGTCACGGTGCCGATCACGAGCGGCCGCAGCGAGGTGGTCGGCGCCCTGCGCGTCTCGGCGCCGCTGGGTGAAGTGGACGCGGCCGTGCGCTCGAGCTGGCTCGCGCTCCTCCTCATCGGGCTCGCGGTCGTCGCCGCGGGGCTGATCCTCGCCTGGCTCCTGGCGGGCTCGATGGCGCGGCCGGTGGAGAAGCTCGGCACCGCCGCGGGCCGTCTCGGGCGCGGCGACCTGGGCGCCCGCGTCGAGCCCGAGGGGCCGCGCGAGATCGAGTCGGTCGGCTACTCGTTCAACCGCATGGCGGACGCGCTCGCCGCGAACCTCGCCGCGCAGCGCGACTTCGTCGCCAACGCCTCGCACCAGCTCCGCACGCCCCTGACCGGGATCAAGCTGCGCCTCGAGGCCATCCGCGGCGAGGGCGGGCCAGCGGCCGAGGAGGCGGCGAGGGCCGAGGCGGAGCTCGACCGCCTGAGCGCGCTCGTGGACGACCTGCTCGCGCTCGCGCGGGCCTCGTCGGAGGAGGCGACCGGCGAGACAGTCGACCTCGCCGAGGCCGCTTCGGCCGCCGCGCGGCGCTGGGAGGAGCCCGCCGCGAGCGCCGGGCACGAGGTCGTCCTCGGCGACAGGACCGGGGGTCGTGTCTGGGCGGCCCGTGCCGACGTGGCCCACATTCTCGACAACCTGATCGAGAACGCGATCCGCTACACGCCGCGGGGCACGACGGTCACGATCGAGACAGGCGGGTCGGGCCGCACGTCGGAGCTCGTGGTCTCGGACACCGGCCCGGGGATCCCGCCCATGGACCGGGACCGGATCTTCGAGCGCTTCTACCGGGGGACGGACGGGCGCAGCGCCGGGCCCGGCACCGGCCTGGGGCTGGCCATCGTGGCCGAGCTCGCCGAGCGCTGGGACGGGCGCGTCGACCTCCTCGACGGCCCGGGAACGCGGGTGCGAGCGCGCTTTCCCCCGGCGGCTGCCGACTCCTCACCCGCGCCTAACCCTTTCTGAAGGAACGCCCTGCTAGCGTCGCGGGCATGAGCCGAGCGCGAACGTTGCTCCTGGCCTTCGTCGGCCTCGCCTTCCCTGTCGGGCTGGCGCTCGCCGTCTACGTGACGTCGGCGAGCTCGCTGGCGGCCGTTCCGACCGTGGTCTCCGCCCCCGAGCAGATCGGCCTCAGCGCGACCGCGACCGAGCGGGCGACGAGCACTCCCACCTCGACCTCCCGCACCACGACGACCGACGACGACCTCCCCGGGAAGTGCAAGGACCCCGACCACCAGCTCGACCCGGACTGCGACCCGCGCGCCGCGGACGACGACTCGAGCGGCCCGGGCTCCGGCTCGGACGACTCGAGCGGGAGCGGCTCCAACTCGGGCTCCGGCTCCGACTCGAGCGGACCCGGCTCGGGCGACGACGACTAGGCCGCGAAAGCGGCCCGTCTACCAAGTCTTTACTCGCCCCTGAAGGACTCTTGGCCCGATTCGGGGGCGCGCTTTTGCAGGCCTTTCCTAGCCTCGGAACATGCATCCGAGAGAGGAAAGGAGGACTTCATGAGCACGGCACTCAAGCTCATGCTGCTGCCGGCGCTCGTCGTCGCGTTCAGCGTCGGCGTGGCCCTGGCGGCCACCGGCGGCTCGGACGACGGCGAGCCCGCCCCGCTTCCCGCCTCGTCGTCGACGACGATCGAGTCCGGGACGACGTCCACCGAACGGGGCACGAC
>JBOHAK010000064.1:0-5287 GCA_050697795.1 Gaiellaceae bacterium | reverse complement strand
TCCTAGGCCCGCTACTCGGCCTCGGCCGAGAAGTCCTCGGGCTTCACCTCGTCGAGAAACTTCTTGAACTCCTCGACGACCTCCTCCTCGTTCACGTCCTCGTGCTCGAACTCGATCGCGGACTCCTCGATCACCGCGTCGGCGACGAAGATCGGGGCACCGGCCCGCACGGCAAGGGCGATCGCATCGCTCGGGCGGGAGTCGATCTCGAGCTCCGACCCGTCCACGGCCACGGTGATGAGCGCGTAGAAGGTGTTCTCACGCAGCTCGGTGACGGCGATGCGGGTCACCCGCGCCTCGAGCTGCCCGAGGATCTCCGTGAAGAGGTCGTGGGTCATCGGCCGCGGTGTGGCGGCGCCCTGGAGCTTCATGAGGATCGCGGCCGCCTCGGGATGGCCGATCCAGATCGGCAGGAACTTGTTCCCGTCGGCGGTCTTCAGGAGCACGATCGGCTGCTTGCCGACCATGTCGAAGCTCACGCCGTAGATGACCATCTCGTGCATGCGGGGAGACCCTCGTCTGATGATAGCCGTGGCCTCTGGAGGCGACCCTCACCTGGTCATCGGCTGCTTCAAGGCACGGAGGGATGGGCGATCCTGGATTCGAACCAGGGACCTCCGCCTTATCAGAGCGGCGCTCTAACCGACTGAGCTAATCGCCCGCGCCGGCGGATTGTAGCGAGACGCGCTCGAGCGCTTCGGCGATCTCGGCCAGCTCGACGGCGTCCGAGAAGTAGAGCTCGATCCGGCCGGCGGCGACCTTCGCGTCGGCTCCCGTGAGCCGGCGTAGCGAGTGGCGCACACGCTCCGCGAGCGCCGGGTCGACGGGCTGGGAGCGGCGCGGCTTCGTCCGCGCGCCCGCCCAGCGCGCGGCGCGCTCCGCCGCCCGCACCGAGAGCCCCTGGCGAACGATCCGGCGCACGAGCCGGCGGCGCTCCTCGTTGTCGGGGACGGCGAGCACGGCGCGGGCGTGGCCCTCGGAGAGCTGTCCCCGCTCGACAAGGCCCAGCACGTCGTCGGGCAGCTCGAGCAGCCGCAGGCGGTTCGAGACGGTCGGCTTCGAGCGCCCGACGTGCTCCGCCATCTCGCCGAGCGAGAGCCCGAACTCGTCCATGAGCGCCGCGTAGGCGCGCGCCTCGTCGACGGGCGAGAGGTCCTCGCGGGCGACGTTCTCGACGAGGGCGAGCAGGAGCGAGTCGCGGTCGTCCGTCTCGCGGACGAGTGCCGGAATCGTGGCGAGCCCTGCGACGCGAGCCGCCCGCCAGCGGCGCTCGCCGGCGATCAGCTCGTAGCCGCCTTCCGCAGACGGGCGGACGACGACGGGCTGGACGAGCCCCTGCGCGCGGACCGACTCCGCGAGCTCCTCGATCCCCTCGCTGTCGAGCCGCCTGCGCGGCTGCCGCGCGTTCGGCCTGATGGAGCCGACCGGAAGGTGCGCGAGCTCCGCCGTCGCAGGAACACCGCCGAGCAGCACCTCGAGGCCGCGTCCGAGGCCGCGCCGCGGGCTGGGGCTAGCCGCGGTCGACAAGCTCGCTCGCCACCCGGTAGTAGGCGTCGGCTCCCGCAGAGCCGCGGTCGAAGGCCGTGATCGGGATCCCGTGGCTTGGCGCCTCCGCCAGCCGTACGCTGCGCGGGACGACCGCGTCGAAGACGAGCTCGCCGAAGTGCCGCCGTACCTCCGCCGCCACGTCGGCGGCCAGGCGGGTGCGCCCGTCCACCATCGTGAGGATCATCCCGGCGAGGGCGAGGCGCGGGTTCAGCCGCGAGCGGACCAGCTCGATCGAGTGCAGAAGCTGCGTGAGGCCCTCGAGCGCGTAGTACTCGCACTGCACGGGCACGAGCACGCGGTCGGTCGCCGCGAGCGCGTTCACGGTCAGCGGCCCCAGCGACGGCGGGCAGTCCACGAAGACGTACTCGTAGCCCTCGCGGGCGGGGGCGAGCGCCGAGGGCAGGAACGTCTCGCCGTCGTCGCGGCGGGCGAGCTCGACGGCCGCGCCGGCAAGCTCCGGGCGGGAGGGCACGAGGTGGAGGTTCGGAAAACGCGTCTCGTGCGCCACCTCGGCGAGCGGCGCCCCGTCGAGCAGATCGTACGTGGAGGTCCCGTTCGCCTGCTCCCCCAGCCCGGAGGTCGCGTTCGCCTGCGGGTCGAGGTCGACGACAAGCGTCCTCGCGCCGGCCTCCGCCAGGCAGGCGGCGACGTTCACGGCGGTCGTCGTCTTCCCGACGCCGCCCTTCTGGTTCGCCAGGGCGAAGACCTTCCCCACGGAGCCGATGGTAGTCAGGCCAGAGGACGTTTCCGGGCCGCGCCCGGGCGGCGCGGATAGCGCTCCGGCGTCGGCCGGACCTTGGCGACGAGCAGCAGGCTGCGACGCGTCGCGCTCGCCAGGGTGATCGTCTCGGGAGCTCCTCCCCCGACTGCCTCGGCGGCGACGGCGGCCCGTTCCGGGTCGACCTCGCCGACCAGCAGGATCACGAGACCGCCGACCCTGACGAGGGGCAGGCACCACTCGAGCGCCACCGGCGCTGGGGCGAGCGCCTGCGCGACAGCGGTGCCGTAGGCCTCCCGCCCGGCCCCGCGGCCGTGCTCCTCGGCTCGGACACACACCACGGCCACGTTGGGGAACGCGGCGGCCGCCGAGGCGAGGAACGAGCACTTGCGGCGCTGGGCCTCGAGCAGGTCCACGCGGAGCTCGGGCCTCGCGGCGGCGAGTGGGATCCCCGGCGACTCGCCGCCCGAGCCGACGTCTACGACCGGTCCGTCCCGCACGAGCTCGGCGGCGGCGAGCGCGTCGTCCACATGGACCCGGCGCGCCTCGACCGGATCGCGCACCGCCGTGAGCCCGGGCCCGGCGACGAGCGCCTCGAGCCAGCGCTCGAGCCGGGGGTCGGCGGTCACTCCCGAGGCGCGGGAGCCACGACCACGTGCCGGCTCGGCTCCGTCCCCTCGCTCGAGGTGACGATGTCGTCCCGGTCGGCGAGATGGACGTGCACGATCTTCCGCTCGACCGCCGTCATCGGCTCGAGGGCAACGGGACGGCGGCCCTGGAGCGCGTCCGACGCGGCGCGCTCGGCAAGGCCTTCCAGGGCGCTCCGGCGCCGCTCGCGGTAGCCGGCCGCGTCGACCACGACCTCCTTCCGCTCCTCCCGACCGCGCCAGAGGACGGCGTTGGCGAGGTACTGGACGGCGTCGATCGTGTGGCCGCGCTTGCCGATCACGAGCCCGAGGTCGGGCCCCGTGAGGGTGGCGTAGAGCGTCGTCTCGTCCTCGGCAATCTCGATCCGGCAGGGCGCGCCGAGAGCCGTGCAGACCCGCTCGAGCAGCTCCCGGAGCTTGGCCGCGGGCGTCCCCGCCTCCTCGCTGGGCGGCGGTGCGCTGGGCGGCGGCTCGGCGGCCTGGGCGACCACGCGGGCGGGCACCCGGCCGACGCCGAGCAGACCGCGCTCGCCTTCCGAGACGACCGTGAAGCGCACGCTCGCCTTGTCCAGCCCGGGGAAGCGGCGCTCGAGCTCGCGAAGCGCCGACCACTTCGCCTCGCCGACCGTCTCCCCCTCGGCCTCGACGACGCCGTCGGGGGCGGGACGGCTCTCTTCCGCGCCGGGGTCGCTCACCGTCGCGCCCGCGAGCCCTTCTTCTTCTTCCGCCGCCGCACGCGCTGCTGGCCGCTCCCGGCCGGCTTCGCGCCGGCCTCGGCGGCCTCGGCGGCCTCGCCGTCGGGTGACGGGTGCGCGGTCTTCGGCGCCGTGCGCGACGTGCGCTTGGGCGGGACCTCCGGCTTCGGGACGAGGCGTCGGGTGACCAGGCCCTGCCCGACGGTCCACAGGTTCGTGGTCACCCAGTAGAGCATGAGGCCCATCGGGAAGTTGACGACGATGAACGCGAAGACGAACGGCAGCGCCAGGAAGATCATCCGCTGGCGCGAGTCCATCGTCGTCGACATGAAGAACGTCGAGGCGACCTGGCTCGCGACGTAGATGACGAGCAGGAGCCAGCCCGACCAGTGGGTGTTGATGTTGTCCGTAATGCTCGGGACGATCCCGAGCCAGCCGAGGTCGGAGTCCGGGTAGTTGGGGAAGACCTCGTCCTCGAAGTCGCGCAGCACGAAGAAGAGTGCGATGAAGACGGGGATCTGGAGCAGGATCGGGAGGCACGAGGCGGCCGGGTTGACCTTGTTCTCCCGGTAGAACTTCATGACCTCCTCGTTCATGCGCTGCTTGTCGTGCTTGTACTTCTGCTGGAGCGCCTTGAGCTCGGGCGCGTGCACCTGCAGGCGCTGCATCGAACGAATCTGCTTGATGGTGAGCGGGAGGATCACCATCCGAACGAGGATGGTCAGGACGATGATCGCCCAGGCCCACGGGAGCCCGACCGAGGAGTGCAGCCACTCGAGGCCGTTCGTGAGAAGATCTTCGATCGGCCGGAGTGGGTTCACGCGGGATGCCTCCGGAAGAGCGTCTGGTCGCGCGCGTGGTCGACCCCGCCGTGGCTCCAGGGGTTGCAGCGGAGAAGGCGCCAGCCGGCGAGCACGAGCCCACGGGCCACGCCGTGCTCGCGGAGCGCGTCGAGCGCGTAGCGCGAGCAGGTCGGGTGGTACTTGCAGCGCGGCCCGAGGAGCGGGCTCACCAGCAGCCGGTAGGCGTGCACCGGCAGGGCGACGACGTGCCTCATTGCGCCGTCCCCTCCGCCAGGCGGAAGACCTCGGCGACGCGCTCGGTCAGCCAGGGGAAGCCTCGGCTCTCCACCGACTCGGTCAAACCAGGTCGCGCGATGAGCACGTAGTCGTGCCCGGCGGGCAGTCCTTCCCGCAGCTCCTCGAAGGTTGCCCGGAGCCGCCGCTTGAGCCGGTTGCGCTCGACCGCGCCGCCGAGCTTCCGCGAGACCGCGAGGCCGAGGCGCGCGTCACCGGCCGGCTCCTCCTCGCGCGGGAAGGCGTACAGGACGAGGAACCGGGTCGAGACCGACCGGCCCTTGCGGTACACGGCGTCGAAGTCGCGCGAGCGGGAGAGGCGGTGGCGTCGACTCACTCGACTCCGCTCAGGCGGAGAGACGCTTGCGGCCCTTCGCGCGGCGGCGCTTGAGGATCGCGCGACCCGCGCGCGTGGACATTCGCGCCCGGAATCCGTGCCGGCGCTTCCGCCGGCGCACGTTCGGCTGATACGTTCGCTTCACGAGAGAAAGAGTGTCGGAAGGCCGCGGGGACGGCCGGTGGCCCAGTATAGAGAAGTGCTCCAGGGCTCCGGTGCACCGACTTCGCCCTTGAACGTAATCCACAGCCCCGAAGGCGCATGAG
>JBOHAK010000063.1:0-1768 GCA_050697795.1 Gaiellaceae bacterium | reverse complement strand
CTCGACCTCTACGTCTCGGTCAACCTCCCGCCGACGTTCTGGCAGCCGACGGCCATGCGCCACGTGCTCGCCACCATCGAGACGTTCGGCCTCAATCCCGACCGGCTCATGATCGAGATCACCGAGTCCGCCTTCGCGGGCGACGAGCGCCGCAACATGGAGCCGGTCCTCGCCGAGCTGCACGAACGGGGGCTCCGGCTCGCGATCGACGACTTCGGCAGCGGGCATTCGTCGCTCAGCCGCCTGAACCAGATGCGGGTCAGCATGCTGAAGATCGACCGCTCGTTCGTGGGCGGCCTGGAGGACGACGACGGCACCGCCGTCCTGACTTCGTCGATCGTCCAGCTCGCGCGGAACCTCGGGCTCGAGCCGCTCGCCGAGGGCATCGAGACCGAGGACCAGCGCCGCTTCCTCCTCATCCACGGCTGCGATCTCGGGCAGGGCTTCCTCTTCAGCCGCCCGGTCCCGGCCGGCGAGATCCAGGCGCTCTACCTGGCCAGCGGCGCCGGCGGCTTCGCCGAGTCGGCCGCCTAGCGACACACAGTCGTTTCGTTTGCCGACCTGGGCGGCCGGTAGTGTCGGCGCCGTGGTCGGCGACGAGATCTTCGCGGGGCTCAACCCCGAGCAGCGGCGCGCCGTCGAGGCGGTGCGCGGCCCCGTCTGCATCCTCGCGGGCGCCGGGTCGGGCAAGACGACGACGATCACGCGGCGGATCGCCAACCAGGTGGCGACCAGCGCGTTCGCATCCTCCGAGATCCTCGCCGTCACCTTCACCGACAAGGCGGCGACCGAGATGCGCGAGCGCCTGGCGCAGCTGGGAGCGACCGGCGTCCCGGCGCGGACGTTCCACGCCGCCGCGCTCGCCCAGCTCCGCCACTTCCGCGGCGACGACCTCGGCGAGATCTTGCCCTCGAAGGCGCCCGTGCTCCTGCCGATCGCGCGCTCGCTGCCGATGCCGTTCAAGTTCCGCCCGCTCGCCGACCTCGCGACCGAGATCGAGTGGGCGAAGAACCGTCGCCTGACGCCGAAGACGTACGGGCGCGAGCTCGACGGTCACGAGCCGCCCATCCCGCCCGACCTGATGGAGCGGGTGTTCCGCCAGTACGAGGAGCGCAAGGCGCAGCGCGGCCTCGTCGACTTCGAGGACCTGCTCGAGCTGGCCGTGCGGATGTACGACGAGTCCGCGGCCGCCGTCGCGGGCTTCCGGGAGCGCTACCGCGCGTTCACGGTGGACGAGTACCAGGACGTGAACCTGCTCCAGCAGTCCCTGCTCGAGCGCTGGCTCGGCGAGCGCGACGAGCTCTGCGTCGTGGGCGACGACTACCAGTCCATCTACTCCTTCACCGGGGCGACGCCGGAGCACTTGCTCGGGATGCCTTCGCGCTTTCCCGGCACGCTGGTCGTCCGGCTGGAGGAGAACTACCGCTCGACGCCGGAGATCCTCTCGCTGGCGAACCGGCTCGTGCCGGAGCTCGGGGGCTCGGAGAAGGTGCTGCGGGCGGTGCTGCCGAGCGGCGCCGAGCCGCTCGCGCTCGTGCAACCCGACCGCGTGACGGAGGCCGCCTCGCTCGTCGGCCAGATCAGGCGCCTCGCCGGCGAGGGCGTCCCGTACGAGGAGATGGCGATCCTCTACCGGCTGAACGCGCGCTCCGAGGACTACGAGGAGGCGCTCGCCGCGGCCGGGATCCCGTTCCAGGTGCGGGGAGCGGCGTTCATCCGCCGTCCAGCAGCGCAGCGGACGCTCCGGCTCCTCCGCGGCCGCGAGGGC
>JBOHAK010000062.1:0-3160 GCA_050697795.1 Gaiellaceae bacterium | reverse complement strand
TGTTACTTGGCCTGGGCTCGCGCACCTCTGCGCCGACGACGACGCGGTCGGGGACGAGCGGCTCGGCGAGTTGCGGGCTCGCGACGAAGCGTTCGTGGAGGAGCATCGTCGAAAGGACGCCGACGAGCGCCATCTCGTCCGTCTCGCTGACGGCGTCGCGCGGCGCGCCCGTCTCGCACTTCTTGACGACGCGCGCCACCGCGTCCGGCGCGAAGATGCCGGCCGCCTCGAGCCGCGCGGGCTGGAGCAGCTCGCGCACGTACTCCGGCGCGTCCGGGCCGACGAAGGCGCCCACGATCGGCGCGCGGTAGGGACGCTTCTTGCGCGCGGCGATCTCGGCGGGAAGCCGGTGCCCGACCGCCTTCCGCAGCAGGTACTTCTCGTCGAGGCCGCGCAGCCGCAGCGCATCCGGAAGCGCGGCCGCGAACTCCGCCACGCGGTAGTCGAGGAATGGGAAGCGCCCCTCGACGGAGTTGCCCATCAGCATCCGGTCGCCCTGCGAGTGGAGCAGGTAGCCGTTCAGGAACGTCGTGATCTCCAGGTACTGAGCGCGCCCGAGCGGCGTCAGCTCGCCGAACCAGGAGGGCAGGCGCGCCTCGAGCCGCTCCGCCGGGTCGCCGCGCTCCGCCGCGCGCGCGAGTACGTCCCCCTCCACGAGCGCGAGCATGCGACGGGTGTTCGCGAACCGGATCCGGTGGCTGTAGAGCGGGTCGCCGGTGTCGGTGAGGCCCTTCTTGTAGAAGCCCGCGAGGAACGCGCCCGAGCGCTTGAGATCCTTGCCGATGAAGGCGTTCAGCCGTGTGAGGAGGAGCGGGCGCAGCTCCGACCCGGGCTCGCGGGCCCAGAAGTGGCGCACCTTGTTCTCACGGAAGAGGTCGTAGCCGGCGAAGAGCTCGTCCGCCCCCTCCCCCGTGGTCACGACCTTGAGGCCGGCGTCGCGCACAGCCCGCGAGAGCCGCAGGAGCGGTGCGGGCGCGGTGCGAAGCGTCGGCTTCTCGGACATCTCCACCGTCCGCGGGAGCAGCTCCGCGATGTCGCGCGCGCCGACGACGGCCCGCGTGAGGCTCGTTCCCTGGTCGCCCGCGAGCCGGTCCTGGAACTCGCTCTCGTCGAAGCGCGGGTCCTCGAAGCCGATGCCGAACGAGTAGAGCGTCTCGTCCATCTGCTCGAGCGCGAGGGCGACGATGGCGGAGGAGTCGAGCCCACCGCTCAGGTAGGCGGCCACGGGCACGTCCGCGCGCAGGCGGAGCCTGGTCGCGTCGGCGAGGAGCGCGTCGAGCTCCTCGGCGAGCGCGGCCCGCTCGGCGGGCGGGGCGTCGCCCGCCGCGGAGAAGCGCAGGTCCCACCACCGCCGCTCCTCGCGGATGCCCTCAGGCCCGGCGCGGAGGTAGTGCGCGGGGGCGAGCTCACGGATCCCCGGGAAGGCGGAGCCGTCGGGCGAGACGCACCACGTCGTGAAGACCTCCACCAGGCCGGCGGCGTCGAGCTCCCGCCGCGCGGCCGGATGACGGAGGATCGCCTTCGCCTCGGAGGCGAAGACGAGGTCGCCGCCGAGCTCCGCCACGAAGAGGGGCCGGACGCCGAAGCGGTCGCGCGCGAGGAACAGCTCCTGCTCGCGCCGATCCCACACGGCGAGCGCGAAGTCGCCGTTCAGGCGGTCGAGGCACGCGGGCCCCCACTCGGCGTAGGCGTGCGCGATCACCTCGGTGTCGCACGTCGTGGCGAAGCGGCGACCGACGGCGGCGAGCTCGGCGCGCAGCTCGACGTGGTTGTAGACCTCGCCGTTCTGCATCGCCCAGTAGCGCCCGTCCTCGGTGGCGATCGGCTGGTCGCCGCCCGCCAGGTCGACGATCGCGAGCCGGGTATTCGCCATGCCGTAGCGGCCGTCGAGGTAGAGCCCCGTCCCGTCGGGGCCGCGGTGGCGGAGCTCCCCCGCCATGGCGAGCAGGAGGTCCTGCGGCGCCCGGCTCTCGGGCCGCGCGTAGATCCCGGCTATGCCGCACATGCCTCCTGACGATACGGGCGCCCTCCGTGAGCGGCAAGGTCAGAGTTCGGCCGCGGCGGCGCGGAAACTGGTCGAAAGCCCCGGAAGGCCGCTGGTAGACTGCGGGCCGTCGCCCCGGACTTGCCTCCGCAGGCGACTTCTGTTTACTGAGAGCGACTTGCCACCACCGAGCGTGTCGAATTCCGAGACCATCGAGCGCGAGCTCCGCGACTTCCTGCGGGAGAACTTTCCCCTCAGCGCAGACGGCGTGACCCTCCAGCCGGACGACTCGCTGATCGAGGTCGGCGTCATCGACTCGACGGGCGTCCTCGAGCTGATCGGGTTCATCGAGGAGCGCTACGAGGTCGAGATCCGCGACGAGGAGGTCCTGCCCGAGAACCTCGACTCGATCGCGAGCATCATCCGGTTCGTCGGGGAGAAGCTCGGCGCCGCCTCCTCGAATGGCGCCCACGGAGACTGAGCTCACGCCGGACGCGCTGCGCCTCGACGCAGCGAAGGCGGTCGAGGAGATCGCGGAGCGCCTGCGCGAGACCACGTACAGGGACCTGCGCCGGCGCGGCGCCGTCGTCGGGCTCTCCGGCGGGGTCGACTCGAGCCTCGTCGCCTTCCTCTGCGCGGGCGCCTTCGGCCCCGAGAGGACGCTCGGCGTGCTCATGCCCGAGGGCGAGTCGGCGCCGGACACGCTCGACCTCTCGCGCGTCTCTGCGGAGGCCGCGGGCGTGGAGACCGTCGTCGAGGACATCACGCCCATCCTCGAGGCCGTCGGCTGCTACGAGCGTCGCGACGCGGCCATCCGCACGGTGATGCCGGAGTACGGGGCCGGCTGGAAGGCGAAGATCGTCCTCCCCAGCCTGCTCGGCGGCCAGCGCTACAGCCTCTTCTCGGTCGTGGCCGAGTCGCCCGGGGGCGAGCGCCGCGAGGCGCGGCTCACCGCCTCGGCCTACCGCGAGGTCGTGGCGGCGACGAACTTCAAGCAGCGCGTGCGCAAGATGCTCGAGTACCACCACGCCGACCGGCTCGACTACGCCGTCGTGGGGACGCCGAACCGGCTCGAGTACGACCAGGGCTTCTTCGTGAAGAACGGCGACGGCTCGGCCGACGTGAAGCCGATCGCGCACCTCTACAAGACGCAGGTCTACCAGCTCGCCGAGGAGG
>JBOHAK010000061.1:0-7853 GCA_050697795.1 Gaiellaceae bacterium | reverse complement strand
GCCTTCAAGCACGCGCCCGAGCGCGCGGAAGGAGAGGACGAATGACACTGCATCCCATTACCGCAAGAAGGGACAGCTCCCGCCCCAGCAGACCCGCACCAACGTATAAGGAGGACGAGATGGAATCCACGCAACCGACCCAGCGAATCGCACCCCTGCGGAAGAGCGTCGTCGTCGACGCCCCTGTCGAGCACGCCTTCCGGATCTTCACCGAGCGCATCGCCGAGTGGTGGCCGGTGAAGACGCACTCCGTCCACAAGGAGGAGGCCCAGACGGCCGGCCTCGAGCCGCGGCTCGGCGGAGCCGTCTACGAGCTCTGGCCGGGCGGGCGCGAGGAGTGGGGCACGATCACCGTCTGGGAGCCGCCCCACCGCCTCGTCCACACCTGGCATCCGGGGCACCGGGCCGAGGAGGCCACCGAGGTCGAGGTTCGCTTCAGCGCCCAGGACGGCTCGACCCTCGTCGAGCTCGAGCATCGCGGCTGGGAGGCGCGGGGCGAGAAGGCCCTCACCGCCCGCGACGCCTACGACTCCGGCTGGGAGCCCGTGCTCGCGCGCTACGCAGAGGCCGCCTCGGCCTAGGAGGGCTAGCCCCGCGGCCGTGCGCGGTCCGAGCCCACGACCGCCGAGTCGAAATACGTCGCGTACCCGACCAGCGTTCCCGCCGGGTACCCGAACTCGTTGCGCGCGAGCGTCCGCTGCTCCTCGGCCAGGAGCGCGGCGGAGTCGGGGTCGAAGACGAGCAGGTGCCGTAGGCCGTCGGCGGGGCTCGCCATAGCGACCGCCAGGCCGCGCCGCCCGGCCGGGTCCGTCACGGAGCCAACGAGCTCGACTCCGGGGATGCGGGCAGCTACCTCGTACAGCGCCGCCCGCTGGGCCGGCGTGGCGCTCGTGCTCCGCAGGGCGTCACCGACGAGCGTGAACATCTCCTCATGGAGCCCGTCGCCGTGACCGCGCGCCTGCCGCTCGATCCGCTCGTACGCGGCGTCGGGGTCGGCCGGGAGCGCGAGCCGCTCCAGCGCCTCGGCCGGCCCGGCGAGGGACGGCTCCCGCAGGCGCGGCCGGCCTGCGGCGATCCAGCGCTCGCGATGGGTTGCGCTCAGGAAGATCGGCCTGCCGCCCGTCTGTTCCATCCGCCCTCCGTCCGGGCCGCTCCACGTCTCGACGACCCGGGGGACGAGCGCTGCGAACGAGTCGCCCTCCGGGAAGACGGTCAGGTACGCGCTCTCGCTCCTGGAGTAGAGGAACTGGCCGGGGCGAAGCTCGGGAGGAGCGGGCTGCGAGCGCGCGACCGCCGCCGCGTCGCGCAGGGCGAGTGCGGCGAGGGCTTCCTCGCTCCCGCGCGGGCCGGTCCCCACGAGCACGGCGGCCACGGCCACGGCCGCAGCCGCGAGGCCCGCCGCGGGGACGAGCCACGCGCGGACGGGACGCCTGGAGAGAGGCCGGCCCCCGATCTCCCGCTCGAGATGCGCGCGCCGGAGCTCGAGGCTTGCAGGCCGAAGCCGGCGATGGCCGGGAACGATCAGCTCGTCGCTCACGTGTTCACCTCCGGTGCGGGAATGGCGCGCTCGCCGTCCCACTCCAGCTCGTCGCTCGACGGAAGCTCGCGGAGACGCGCGCGGGCGCGCGAGAGACGCGACCGCACGGTTCCCACGGGGATCCGGAGCGCCGTGGCAGCCTCCTCGTAGCCCAGGCCGGCCCAGGCGCAGAGGGTGAAGACCTCCTGCTCCCGCCTGGGAAGCCGGCGGAGCAGCCGCAGCGCGCCGCGCATCCGTCGCTCGTCGTCGAGCCGCCCCTGCGCGTCGTCGGCAAAGTCGGCCTCCGCCTCGCGCGGAAGCCGCTGCAGCGCCGTCGTGTGGCGACGCTGCGCCCGCCACCGATGCCTGAGCACGTTCGTGGCGACCCCGAGGAGCCACGGCCGCGCGCTCTCGCCCGCGAAGGCGACCGTCTCACGACGCCGCCAGGCTTCGAGGAAGACGACCGAGGTCAGATCCTCGGCGGCCGCCCAGTCGGCCGTGCGACGGAAGCAGTAGTTGTAGACAGCGTCGGCGTGCCGCTCGTACAACTCGCCGAACGCCGCGGGCTCTCCAGAGGAGACCCGACTCCAGAGCGCCCGGTCGGTCGCCTGCGTCATCGACCGGTAATGCCCGCAGGCGCTCGGCGGGTTCCCAGTACTAGGGAACCGGCGTCGGCGCGCGCTCGGGCACGTAGTCCACGAGCTCCAGGTAGGCCATCTGTGCCGCGTCCCCCTGGCGCGGGCCGATCTTGACGATGCGCGTGTAGCCGCCGGGCCGGTCGGCGAAGCGCGGCGCGACGTCGGCGAAGAGCCTGTGCGCGATGCCCTTCGAGCGCAGGAAGGCGACCGCCTGGCGGTGCGCCGACACGTCGCCGCGCTTGCCGAGCGTGATCATCTGCTCGACGATCGGCCGCACCTCCTTGGCCTTGGCCTCGGTGGTGCGGATGCGCCCGTGCTCGATCAGCGCGCCGGCGAGGTTCGCGTAGAGCGCCCTCCTGTGGGCCGAGTCGCGGCCCAGCTTCCTGCCTGCGCGCCGATGCCTCATCGCCTACTCGTCCCTGAGCGTCAGCCCGTGGGCCTGGAGCGTCTCGCGGACTTCCTCGATCGACTTCTTGCCGAAGTTCGGGATCGCGGCAAGCTCGTTCTCGCTCTTCGAGACGAGGTCTCCGATCGTCTCGATCCCCACGCGCTTCAGGCAGTTGTAGCTGCGGACGCCGAGCTCGAGCTCCTCGATGGGGAAGTTCTCCATCCCGTGGGCCTGGGGCGCCTCCGCCGCGTCGACCTCCATCGCCTCGCCGAAGCCCTCGATCTTGTCGATGTCCGTGAAGATCGCGAGTTGGCGGATGAGGATCTCGGCCGCCTCGGCGATCGCGTCGCGGGGCGCGACCGAGCCGTCGGTCGTCACGTCGAGGGTGAGCTTGTCGTAGTCGGTCCGCTGGCCGACGCGCGCCGCCTCCACCTCGTAGGAGACGCGCCGCACCGGCGAGAAGATCGAGTCGACGGGGATGACGCCGATCGTGTGCTCGGGGCCGCGGTTCATCTCCGCCGGGACGTATCCCCGGCCGCGCCCGATGGTGAGCGTGACCTCGAGCCGGCCCTTGTCGGAGAGGTTCGCCACCTCGAGGTCCGGGTTGAGGATCTCGAGGTCGGCGGGCGCCTCGATGTCGGAGGCCTTCACGACGCCGGGACCCTTCTTCTCGAGCCGCACCTCCACCTCGGGCGAGTCGCCGTGGAGGAGGCAGACGAGGCTCTTCAGGTTGAGGATGATGTCGGTGACGTCCTCGCGCACGCCCTTCAGGGTCGTGAACTCGTGCGCGACGCCCTCGATCTTCACCGAGGTGACGGCCGCGCCCTCGAGCGAGGACAGGAGCACCCGCCGGAGCGAGTTGCCGAAGGTGTACCCGAAGCCGCGGTCGAGCGGCTCGATGACGAAGATGCCGCGCTCCTCGGTCAGCTCCTCGTGGATGATCCGGGGCACCTGGAATTCCATGAGCGACGTTCTGGTGGCCATGAGTCCTTTCTTTCTTGCCTTCTACTTCGAGTAGAGCTCGACGATCAGCTGCTCCTGCACCGGCGCGTCAATGTCCGCGCGGTCGGGGAGCTTCAAGACCTTCCCGCTCAGGTTGTCGTGGTCGGCCTGGAGCCAGGGGGCGACGGAGGCCGTGAGGTCGGTCGCGTCGCGCACGACCTGCTCCGCGGGGCTGCCCTCCCTGAGCGCGACCACGTCGTCGGGCTTCACCTGGTAGCTCGGGATGTTCACGCGCCGCCCGTTCACCTCGAAGTGGCCGTGGCGGATGATCTGGCGCGCCTGGGCGCGCGAGCCGGCGAAGCCGAGCCGGTAGACGACGTTGTCGAGGCGCGTCTCGATCATGCGGAGGAGCTCCTCGCCAGTGATCCCCGAGCGCTTCGCGGCCTTGTCGTAGTAGTTGCGGAACTGCTTCTCGAGCAGGCCGTAGTAGCGCCGCGCCTTCTGCTTCTCGCGCAGCTGGAGCAGGTACTCGGACTGCTTGATGCGGCCGCGGCCGTGCTCTCCCGGCGGGTAGCTGCGGCGCTCGACGGAGCACTTCTCCGTGAGGCAGCGCTCGCCCTTCAGGAAGAGCTTCATGCCCTCGCGGCGGCAGAGCTTGCACTTGGGGCCGATGGAGCGCGCCACGCTAGACCCTCCGCCTCTTCTTCGGCCTGACCCCGTTGTGGGCCTGCGGGGAGACGTCGCGGACGCCGAGGATCTCGAGGCCGGCCGCCTGGAGCGAGCGGATCGCGGTCTCCCGCCCGGAGCCCGGGCCCTTGACGAAGACCTCGACCTTCTGGAGCCCGTGCTCCATGCCCTTGCGGGCGCAGGAGTCGGCCGTCACCTGCGCGGCGAACGGCGTCGACTTGCGCGAGCCCTTGAAGCCCGCGGAGCCGGCGCTCTCCCACGCGATCACGTTCCCGTCCTTGTCGGTCAGCGAGACGATCGTGTTGTTGAAGGACGTCTTGATGTGCGCCTGGCCGATGGCGATGTTCTTCTTGACGCGACGGCGCGCGCGGCCCTTGGACGGTCGGCGGGGAGGCGCCACTAGACCTTCGCCTTCTTCCCGCGCCCGACGGTCTTCTTCGGGCCCTTGCGGGTGCGCGCGTTCGTCTTCGTCCGCTGGCCGTTGACCGGCAGCCCGCGGCGATGCCTGACGCCCCGATAGGACGCGATCTCCTGGAGGCGCTTCACCGCCTGCGTCCGCTCGCGCCGCAGGTCTCCCTCGACCTCGAGGTTTGCGTCGATGTAGGCGCGGAGCTTCGTGATCTCCTCGTCCGTGAGATCGCGGACCTTCTCGTCGTGCGAGAGGCCGAGCTCGGCGCAGACCTTCCGCGCCGTGGGCTCGCCGATCCCGTAGATGTACGTGAGCGCGATCTCGAGGCGCTTCTCACGGGGCAGGTTCACTCCTGCAATTCGTGCCAAAATCCTCTCCTAGCTCTCGTCTGCGCTAGCCCTGGCGCTGCTTGTGCCGCGGGTTCGTGCAGATGACCAGCACTCGACCGTGCCGCTTGATGACGCGGCAGCGGTCACACATCGGCTTGACGGACGGACGTACCTTCATGGGAAAACAGGGGTTTGGCGGCATCCACGCGAAAGCGCGGACGAGCCGCGACAGTGCATGGTAGCAAAGGGAATCACGCCTCCTCCGGAGTCGTCAGGACGAGCGGCCCGTTGTCGGTGACGGCCACGGTGTGCTCGAAGTGCGCCGAGAGCGAGCCGTCGTTCGTCGAGATCGACCAGCGGTCCTCCGCCATCCAGACGTCCGGCCCGCCCGCGTTGATCATCGGCTCGATCGCGAGCGTCATCCCCGGCTGGAGGAGCGGCCCGCGTCCGGGCTCCCCGAAGTTCGGCACCTGCGGCTCCTCGTGCATCGAACGCCCGATGCCGTGGCCCACGAGGGAGCGGACGACCGAGAAGCCGGCTTCCTCCGTCGTGCGCTGGACGGCGGCCGAGATGTCCTGCACGTGGTTCCCCGCCCGGGCCTGCTCGATCCCGGCCGCGAGCGCCGCCTGGCAGACCTCGAGCAGGCGCTTCGCGTCGCCGTCGACCTCGCCCACCGCGAACGTGTAGGCGGAGTCCGCGACGAAGCCGTCGAGGGTCACGCCGACGTCCACGGAGATGAGGTCGCCGTCCTGGAGCGTGTAGGGCCCCGGGATCCCGTGGACGACCATCGAGTTCGGCGAGGCGCAGATCGACGCGGGGAACCCGCGGTAGCCCTTGAACGTCGGAACGCCGCCCTCCGAGCGGATGTGCCCCTCGGCGGCCTCGTCCAGCTCGGCGGTCGTGACGCCCGGCTTCATCAGCTCTCCGAGCAGGGCGAGCGTGCTCGCGACGACGCGGCCGGCGCGGCCCATGGTCTCGATCTCGGTCTTCGACTTGCGAACGATCATGAGCGGGCCTGCTGCGCGGTCGCGAGCACCTGCTGCACCTCGGCGAAGACCTCCTCGACGGTGCGGTCGGCGTGGATCCCGACCAGGATGCCCCTCGCGCGGTAGTACTCGACCAGCGGCTCGCTCTTCTCGTGGTAGACGTCGAGCCGGTGCTGGATCCGGTCGGGAGTGTCGTCGCTGCGGCCCTCGACGCCGGCGCGGCCGAGCAGGCGCTGGACGGCGATCTCGTCGGAGACGTGGAAGTCGAGCACGACGCACAGCTCCCCGCGGTCGATCTCGACGAGCACACGGTCGAGAGCCTCGGCCTGGGCGAGCGTGCGCGGGAAGCCGTCGAGGACGAAGCCGCGGGCCGTGTCGTCCTGGGCGAGCCGCGCGCGCACGACCTCGATCGTGAGCTCGTCGGGGACGAGGTCGCCGTCGTCGAGGATCGACCGCACGCGCTCGCCGAGCTCCGTGCCCGCTGCGCACTCGGCGCGGAACATCTCGCCCGTGTTCACGTGCGGGATCTCGGCGTCGGCGGCGATGAGCTTTCCCTGGGTGCCCTTCCCGGCGCCCGGGGGCCCGAGGATGACGATGTCGAGGGGCACGACGCTAGCGCAGGAAGCCCTCGTAGTGGCGCATCATCATCTGCGACTCCATCTGGCGCATGGTGTCGAGCGCGACACCGACGGCGATCAGGACGGAGGTACCGCCGAGAGCGCCTGCGGTGGCCTGAGAGAAGCCGCCGTAGCGAATGAAGAGGCTCGGCAGGACTGCGACGATCGCCAGGTAGAGCGCGCCCGGAAGCGTCAGGCGAGTCAGCACGCGGTCCAGATACTGCGCGGTGGGCGGGCCCGGCCGGATTCCCGGGATGTACCCGCCGTGCTTGCGCAGGTTGTCGGCCTGGTCGACGGGGTTGAACTGAACCGCCGTGTAGAAGTACGTGAAGATCACGATCAGGACCCCCTCGAGCAGCAGGAAGGTCGCCGACGTGGCCTGGAAGTGCTCGTTGACGAAGCCCTGCGTCTGCGGGAAGTACTGGCCGACGGTCGGCGGGAAGGCCATGACGGCGGCGGCGAAGATGATCGGGATGACGCCGGCCATGTTCACGCGCAGCGGCATGTAGGTCGAGCCGCCAGCGGTCATCCGCCGGCCCACCATCCTCTTCGCGTACTGGATCGGGATCCGGCGCTGCCCCTCCTGGATGAACACGATGGCGACGATGATCGAGATCGCGATCAGCGGGAAGAACAGGCGCTCCATCACCCCGCCGTTGATCCATGCGTTGATTCCAAGCGGAAGGCCCGTGAGGATCGAGGCGAAGATGAGCAGCGAGATCCCGTTGCCGACGCCGCGCTTGGTGATCAGCTCGCCCATCCACATGAGCAGGGTCGTCCCGGCGGTCAGGGTCATGATGATCAGCACCATCCGCCCTGCGCTCGCCTCGAGGGCGCCCTGCCGCTCGAAGAGGAACGCGTAGCCGGTCGACTGCGCGGCCGCGAGGGCCACGGTCAGGTAGCGCGTGTACTGGTTGATCTTGGCGTAGCCGGCCTCGCCCTCTTTCTGCAGCTGCTCGAGCCGCGGCACGACGACCGTCATCAGCTGGAGGATGATCGAGGCCGTGACGTACGGCATGATCCCGAGCGCGAAGATCGCGAACTGGGAGAGCGCGCCGCCGGAGAAGAGGTTCAAGAGGCTGAGGACCGTGCCGCTCTGGCCGCGGAAGTAGTCCTCGATCGCCGAGGCGTTCACGCCCGGGGCGGGGATCCACGAGCCGAGCCGGTAGATCGCGAGGATCAGCGCCGTGAAGAGGACGCGGCGGCGCAGCTCGGGGACGCGCCAGGCGTTGGCGAGCCAGGAGAACATTAACCCTCCGAATCCTCCGCTTCCGCTCCGGTTTGGGAGGGCGGCTCCTCGGCGGCTTCGGTCTCCTCCTCGGGAGCTTCAGCAGGCTCGGC
>JBOHAK010000060.1:0-5363 GCA_050697795.1 Gaiellaceae bacterium | reverse complement strand
CTCGAGCGCCGCGGCAACGGAGGGATCCGGCCCGGTCGCGGCGAGCGCGAGGTGGCGCGCCCGCTCCTCGGGGTCGACGACGATCTCCGCCAGGCGGCCGTGGAGCTCGCGTCGGCCCTCGATGCCGCCGTATGCGGCTGAGGCGAGGAGCGGATGGGTGAAGCGAACCCGATCGCCTTCGAGCTCGACGATCTGCGCTTCGATAGCCGGTTCGAGCACGCTCCGGTCGCCGCGGGCGGCGGCCGAGACGAGCGCCAGCGTCGGCTGGGAGAGGGCGGCGGCAGCGCGGAGCGCCGCGGCGGTCTCGGGCAGCAGCGCAGCGAGCCGGTCGCGAGAAAGCTCGTGCACGTCGTCGGGCACCGGCAGACGCTCGCCGGGGTCGAGTGGTCGCCCGTGGCGCTCGAGCACGCGGGCGAGTTCGAGCGCGAAGAAGGGATTTCCCCCCGAAGTCTCATGAATCCGACGTAGCGTCGGCCGCGGAAAGTTGGCGTCGAGGCGGTCGCGGAGAAGTCGGTGGAGCGCTCCCAGGCTGAGAGGGCTGACGTGAACGCGACGCAGTCGATCCTCTGAGAAGATCCGCTCCAGCTCGAGCGGCGTCCGTTCTCGCCCGCTCCGGAACGCAGCCAGCATGCCGATCGGCTCGTCCCGGAGGCGCCGCAGCGCGAACTGCAACACCCTTGCCGACTCACGGTCGAGCCACTGCAGGTCGTCGATGGCGAGCAGGAGAGGCTCGGCCGCGGCGAGCGCACGGAGGGCGGCGAGGACGCCGATGCCGATGGCCCGCCGATCGGGCGGCGGACCGTCCGGGTCGCTTACGAGGAGGGCGACCTCGAGTGCCCGCCGCTGCGGCGCCGGGAGGGCGCCCAGGACGTCCCCGAGCCGCTCGTCGAGCAGGTCGCCGAGTGCCGCGAAGGAGAGGCTCGACTCAGCCTCCACCGGGCGCGCCGAGAGAATGCGGAAGCGCGACCGAGACGCCGCCGCCATGCCCGCGCGCAGGAGGGTCGTCTTGCCGATCCCGGCCTCGCCCTCGAGCAGCAGCACTCCGGGGAGCGTCTCCGTCGCTTGGAGAAAGGCGACGACGGCGGCAAGCTCCTCGTCCCGGCCGACGAAGGCGGGGGCAGTCGGAGTCACGCTGGTGCGCGAATCATGCACGGTGCCAAGCCCGCGGTGAGCTCGTCCGGGCGCCATCGGTCGGTTCCGCCCGCGTCCTTGCCAATCCGGGCGCCCCTACCTATGCCCGCGCCGCTGCAGCTGAGCAGGCAGGAACGACCTAACAGGGGGTCACCCGCTCGCGCCCATGACAGTCGTCCAGGGGGATCACTGACATCAAAGCGCGCCCCCCGCCGGGCCTCGACCGCGGTCGGGGCGGCGAACGCCCGCTGCTAGCCTGAGGTGCTTCCGCCCGAACCCAACCAGGGAAGGAGGTGAGCGCGCTTGCTCGCACTCACCGACAACGCGGTTCAGGCCGTGAAGCACATCGTCGCCTCCACGGAGGGAAGCTCCGAGACGGGCGGTCTGAGGATGGTCGCGGAGCAGGAAGGGACGCAGGCGAACTTCGCCCTCAGCGTCGTTCCGCTGCCCGCCGAGGACGACGAGGTCGTGGAAGAGCAGGACGCTCGGGTGTTCCTGGAGCCGCAGGCGGCCTCGCTCCTCGACGACAAGGTTCTCGACGCGGTCGTCGAGGAGAACAAGGTCTCGTTCACGATCGCAGACCAGGCCGCCGCGTAAATCCCGGCGCGCCGAGCGCGGGGAGGTGTCCCGGGCATGAACCGGGCACCTCTCCGCGGCGGGACCTAGGCGGCCATGGCGACGAGCCGGCCGAGGCCGGCCGCCGCGCCGTCCCGCCACGTGTCGCCGCCGTCCTCGCTCTCGAGGAGCCGGCCGTCGCGGAGGCCCGCGACGAGGCGGCCGTCGCTCCACGCGAGTGCGTACGGCATCGCCTCGAGCGGTCGCGGGAGGCCGAGGTCGAGTTCCTCCCACGGCCCGTCGCCGCTCCAGCGGTAGAGGGCGGCTTGTGCCGGGCGGCTCCCGTGCGCCTCGAACGGGCCGGGCGCCGCGGAGACGTACCAGCGGCCGGAGTCGACCGGGTCGACGGCGAGCGCCCACGTGTAATGGCGGTCGCGGCCCTCGTCGGCCGGCTCCCACGTCTCGCCTCCGTCGCGGCTCCACGCTGCGCCGCCGCCCGCGGCCTCGTAGGCGCGCCCGGGCTCCGTCGGGTGCCAGGCGAGCGCGTGGACGTCGCGCTGCGCCCCGGGACGGTGGTCGGCCCAGGTCTCGCCGCCGTCGTCCGTGCGCATGAGGCCGCCGAGCTCGATGCCCACGAGGACGACGCCGGCGTCGTGGGGGCTGGGCGCGATCCAGCGGACGTGCGAGGTCCAGGGTCGCGGGGGGAAGCTCCACGTGGGGGCCGACGGGAGCTCGCGGAGCGCCGCCAGCCCGAGCCACGGCGCTCCCGCGCGCCGCACGTAGAGCGCACTGGGCTCGCAGCCCGCGTAGAGGGCCCCGTCCGGGCCGAAGGCCACCGAGAAGACATCCGGTGCCGGGAGCGCCGCGTCGCGCCAGGTCGAGCCGCCGTCGTCGCTCTCCCAGACGCCGGCGCCGCGGCAGCCGGCGGCGATCCGGTCGGGGCCGCCCGGGTCGACCGCGACCGCGTGGATGCCGGGGCGCTCGAGCAGCACGTCGGCCTCGCGTCCGTCGACGCGTACGAGCGCCTCGCCGGTCGCGACGAGGAGCCGGCTCACCGACCCGCGAGCAGCTCGGGGTAGCGGCCGGAGTCGAAGCTGCGGACGAAGTCGCCGAGGCCGTGGTCGAACTCGAGGTTCCGGCCGTAGGCGCGGCCGTAGTCGACGAACAGGACGCCGAGGTCCTCGAAGGCCCGCTCGAGCACGCAGCCGCCGCCGTCCCAGGAGGTGCAGGCGGCCGGGAGCTCGTAGATCGCGTCGGCCCCGTACCGGGTGCGGATGCGGTTGACGCGGCGCAGCACGTCGTCGAGCGGGCTCGCCGGCGCGGCGGGCAGGACGACCGTATCCGGAACGGGTCCGGGCATCCCCGCGAGTCTAGCTCTCGTGCTCGGCGCGCTCCGCGTCTGCCTTCGTCCGGTGCACCGTCCCGTCCGGATGCTCCGGCGGGGAGTAGAGAGAGTAGAGCTTCAGTTCGCCGGTGCCGGTGTTCACGACGTTGTGCCAGACCCCGGCCGGGACGATGATCGCCCAGTCGTCCTCGACCTCGTGTGTCTCGTCGATCACGTCCTCGCTCCGGCCGAGCTCGACCCTCCCCGTGCCCTGCTCGATCCGCAGGAACTGGTCGAGGTGCGGATGCGCCTCGCGCCCGATGTCCTCGCCGGGCCCGAGCCGCATCACCGTGAGCTGCGTGTGCTCGCCCGTGAAGAGCACGGTGCGGAACGTGTCGTTGTCGAGCGTCGCCTGCTCGACGTCGCCGACCCAACCGAGCATCGCCGGCCTCCTCTCGCTCGTTTGGCCGCACCCTAGTCGCGGGCGGGCGGGCCGGAGAACGACGAGGGGCGGGGAGTGATCCCCGCCCCTCGGGTCATACCGGTGGTCGGTCGTCTACTGGTCTGCCCAGTAGGCGGCCGCGCCGACCATCGGCCACTCGCGCTCCGGATCCGCCCGGTAGAGCGGATTCATCGCGAAGCTCGTGAGCCGGGCCGTGCCGGCGTCGTTGAGGCCGTGGGCCACGAACGGCGCGCCCGGCGCCGTCGCGGACACCGCGTCGAAGAACCACAGGCCGGCCAGGAAGAAGTCCGTCAGCGGGAGACGTGCGTCCACGCTGAAGGACCCGGGCACGCCCGTGAACCAGCTCGGCGGGTCGACGATCGCCGTGTCCTCGGATGGGTACGAGCCCGTGATGAGGCTCGTGACGCCGCCCTCGTTGAGCCAGCGGAGGATGCCGCTCGCGCCCCGCTGGCCGGTCCTCGTCCCCACTGTGAGGTTGGTGACCTGGCCGGCGGCGGTGAGGAAGCTCGCCCCGCCGGTGCCGGAGCCGATGTACCCGCCGCCGCTCGCGAAGAAGCTGAGCAGGCGGGCACGCGCCGTCGGGTTCGCCGCCGACGGCCAGTTGCCCGTGTTCCAGATCACGTCGTAGTTCACGAGCGGATCCGTCGGAGCCGCGTTCAGCGCTCCGGTCGACATGAAGTCGACGGGGAAGTCGAGATCGCGGAGCGACCAGACGTCCTGGTTCACCCCGCCCGTGAGGGCGAGGATGCGCGGGACGCGGTCGATCGGATCCGTCGCCGGCATGGCGCCCGCTCCGACCCGCCGGAACGTGATCCCGTTCTCGCGTCCCGCCGCGCCGAGCGCGAGCTTCGTCGCCGGATCGGCGGCGAAGAGCACGGACCCGGCCGGCAGCATGCCGCCGGTCTGGGCCGCGAACGGCTCCAGGGCGAGCTCGCCGGTCACGCCGCCGCCGACGATCTCGTTCAGCGTCCGTACGGCGGTGGGCGAGTCGAGCTCGAGGGCGTACGCGGCGGCGCTGCCGCGCTCGAGGCCGCCGTCGAGCCGCGACGGCTTGTTGATCCGGTTCGAGATCGGGTTGAACGCCGCCCCGTCCGGGATCTCCGCGATGTCGGCGCCCCACAGGAAGCCGTGGCTCCACGCGCCCGGCGGCGCGTACAGGACCCCGATGCGGGGGGTGACGTCGACGCCGATGAAGAGCGCCGTGTCGGCGAGCCCGCGATGCGCCTGGTCCATCCAGACGACGTACGAGCCCCGCGCGAACGTCTGGCCGCCGAAGCTCGCGTCCTGCTTGAGCTCGGAGACCTCGATCCCGTTGCGAAGGAGCCACTCCACCAGGCGGTTCGCCTCCGCGTTCGAGCGCTGGCCGGCGCCGAGCGGAACCACGTACGCCTTCGGGAACTCCTTCATCCAGTTGTTGTCCACGTCGAACGGAGGCGGACAGCAGGCTGGGCGAGGCTCGTCCGCGACGCCGCGCCGGTAGCGCTCCGCCTCGTCGTAGAGCATCTCGTTGCGGTTGGCGACGACGTACTCGAGGGTCGACGTGGTCGTGATGTACTGGGTCTCGTAGGCGCCGAGGCGGCCGGGCGTCTCGGCGATCGCGTCGCCCGGGATTCCGCAGTCGCCGTCGGTCTGGTTGCACATCTCGACCGTCGATCCGTCGAGACCGACGTGCTGCGCGTACATCGGCGTGTAGAAGGGGCCCCAGTCGTCCCAGCTCTCGGCCCAGCGCGGGCCGATCCGCATCGTGCCGTCGTCACACACGCCGGCGGTCGGGATGCTTCCGTCGGCGCACCAGTCGTTGATCGGGCGGGTGACATCGAACCCCGAGGCGTTCATGGCGGCCTCGTTGAAGTCGATGCGGTCCTGGTTCCACTTCAGCCAGAGGTCGTA
>JBOHAK010000059.1:0-2471 GCA_050697795.1 Gaiellaceae bacterium | reverse complement strand
CGCCGATCGCCTGGATCTCGATGCGCGTCAGGTGCGCGCGGAAGCCGCGACGGCGCTTGTACCCCGTGCGGCGTCGGTGCTTGCCGATCACGATCTTCTTGCCGAGGACGTGCTCGGCGACCCTGGCGGTCACCTGCTCGCCCTTCAGGTCGGAGCCGAGCTTCGGGTCCCCGTTCCCGCCGACCATGACCAGGTCGGGATGGAAGGTCTTGCCCTCGTCCACGGACAGCCGGTCGACGAGGAGGTGCTGCCCCTCGCGCACGCGGTACTGCTTGTTCCCGATCGAGATGACGGCGTAGGTCATGGATGCTCCGTAACAGGAAACGAGCGGGCCGAGCCCGCTTCGCCGGACAGTCTAGCCAGCCTCCTCCGCGGTCGCAATCGGCTCGTCGGCGCTCTCGCCGCCCTCGGCGTTCGCAGCCGGCCCGCCCTCGGCGACCGGCTTCTTGCGCCGGCGGCGGCCGCCCCTGGTCCCGCGGCGCGTCTTCTTCTTCGGCTTCTCCTCGGCCGGCGTCTCTCCGTTCGCCCCCGCCTCGACGGAGGCGGCCGCGTCGGCCGCCTCCTCGGGCTGGGGCTCCGGCTCCGGCTGCGGCTCCGGCTCGACCTTCGCGCCGTCGGTCGCAGTCGCGGCGGTCGCCGTCTTCTTCTTGCGGCCTCTGCCTCCGCGCGTGCCGCGTCGGGTCTTCTTCTTCGGCTTCTCCTCGGGAGGCGCAGCCCGGTCCTCGTCCGGAGCGACCTCTTCAAGCTCGGCCTCGAGCACCGCGTCCTCGAGCACGACGGCCGCCGGCGCCCGTCCGCCGCGCTTTGCCCTCGCCTTCGCCGGTTCCTCGGGCTTCGGGCTCAGGCCCTCGATCTGGGAGGCCTTGCCCTCGGCGAGGATCTGGAAGCGGTCGAGCCGGAACGACTTCTTCGTCTTGAAAGCGAAGCGGCGGCCGGTCTCCTTCTCGAGCTCCTCGAGATGTGCCCCGCCCGGCCCGGCGAGGATCCTGGCCACCTCGGAGTGCAGCTCGACGAGGAACGCCTCGGCCTTCGAGCCCGCGACGTGCCGGCGAAGCCGGCGCTCGGCTTCGACCGCGTGGGTCTCGGGCGAGACGATGACGCCGTTGCCGGCGCAGCTCGGGCAGGAGACCGTCAGGATCTCCCGCGGGCCGTCCGTCACGTTCTGGCGCGTCATCTCCACGAGCCCGAGCGGCGAGATCTCGACGACGTAGGTCTTCGTCCGGTCGCGCTCGAGCTCGGCGTTCAGGGCGTTCTCGACGAGCTGGCGGTTCTTCGGATTCGCCATGTCGATGAAGTCGATGACGATGATCCCGCCGATGTCGCGCAGGCGGAGCTGGCGCACGACCTCCGTGACCGCCTCGAGGTTGTTCTTCGTGATCGTGTCCTCGAGCCGGCCCTGCGACGCCTTGCCGCGGCCGCCGACGAAACGGCCCGTGTTGACGTCGATGACCGTGAACGCCTCGGCGTAGTCGAAGATGAGGTAGCCGCCCGAAGGCAGGTCGACGCGGCGGCCGAGCGTGGACTGGACGGCTTCCTGCACGCCGGACTTCTCGAGCAGCGGCTCCTTGCCGCGGTAGCGCTCGACGCGGGCGGCGAGCTCCGGCGAGGTGCGCTTCAGGTAGGCGACGATCTTCCGGAACGTGCGCTCGTGGTCGACGACGACCCGCTCGAAGTCGCGGATGAAGAGGTCGCGCACGATCCGGAGGGGGAGGTCGGCCTCCTGGTAGACGAGCGCGGGCGCCCTCGTCCGCGACGCGCGGCCCCGGATCGTCTCCCATAGCTTCAGGAGGAGGCCGAGGTCGCCGGCGAGCTCCTGCTCGGACGCGCCCTCGGCCGCCGTGCGGACGATGAGCCCGCCCTCGGGCAGCTCGAGGCCCTTGCAGATCTTCTTCAGCCGCTCGCGCTCGTCGTCCTCCAGCCGCCGGGAGACGCCGATCCCGTCGCCGTACGGCGTGTAGACGACGAAGCGGCCGGGGAGCGAGACCTCCGTCGTCAGGCGCGCGCCCTTCGTCCCCATCGGGTCCTTCACGGCCTGGACGAGCACCTCCTGGCCGCGTGAGATCAGCTCCTGGATGCGCTTGCCGTGCCGCTTGCCCTCGAGCTCGGGCACGACGATCTCGTCGACGTAGAGGAAGCCGTTCTTCTCGAGGCCGATGTCGACGAACGAGGCCTCCATGCCGGGGAGAACGTTGTCGACGATGCCCTTGTAGATGTTCCCGGCGACCTTGCGAAGTCCCGGCCGCGCGAGATAGACCTCTGCCGGCTTGCCGTCCTCGAGGACGGCGACCGTCTGCTCGTTCACCTCGACCGAGACGAGGATCTGCTTCTTGACCGCCGGTCGCGCGGCGCGGGGCGGCGTGGGCGTCGCCCGCTTCGCGGGCGCGCGCCTGCGCTTCGGCCTGGGCCCCTCCTCCTGCTTCTTCCGCTCAGGGGCCTTCTTCTCCTCGACGGCCTTCGGCTGTGTCTCCGCC
>JBOHAK010000058.1:0-1795 GCA_050697795.1 Gaiellaceae bacterium | reverse complement strand
GCCTTCTACATGGTCGGGACGATCGACGAGGCGGTCGAGCAGGGCCGCACGCTCTCCGGCGAGGACCAGCAGCCGGCCGAGCCGGAGGCCGCGGAGGAGCCCGAGGCCGACGCCGAGCGCGAGGCCGAGCCGGCCGAGCCCGCCGCCGTCTAGGCGACCGCCGTGTCCACGCAGGAGGGCGCCGTCCGGACGTTCGACCTCTCGCTCGTCACGCCCGAGGGCGCGGCGTTCGAGGGGGAGGCCGAGATGCTGATCGTCCCCGGCGCCGCCGGCGAGATCGGCATTCTCGCTCGCCACGCGCCGCTCGTCGCCATGCTGCGGGCAGGCGAGATCCGCGTGAAGGCGGGCGGCGACTGGCAGGCCTTCGCGGCCGGGCCCGGCTACTGCAAGGTCCAGCAGGATCGCGCGCTCGTGCTCGTCGACGACGCCGTCCGGGCCGAGGACATCGACCTCGACGAGGCGCGCCGCGAGGCCGAGCAGGCCCGCGCGCAGCTCGAACAAGCGGACGGCGGCGAGGAGGGCATCGACCGCTGGCAGGCCGAGCAGCGGCTCCGACACGCCGAGAACAAGATCGCCGTCGCGGGCCGCGAGTAGCCCGCTTCGAGACCCCGCGCCCCCATCGGGCCGCTCACGAGCCCAAGTAACACTCTGTTGCTAGGGCACAATGCGTGCATGGCGACGACGGCGGCCTCCCCGACCACGGCCCTGCGCGAGCTCCTCGCGCAGCGCATCCTCGTGCTCGACGGCGCCTGGGGCACGATGCTGCAGCGGCAGGGGCTCGAGGACGCCGACTACCGGGGCGAGCGCTTCCGCGACCACCCTCGCGACGTCAAGGGCGACCCCGACCTCCTCAACCTCACGCGGCCCGACCTCGTCCTCGACATCCATCACGCCTACCTCGACGCGGGCGCGGACATCACGACCACGAACACCTTCACGGCGACGTCGATCGGCCAGGCGGACTACGGGCTCGAGGAGGTCGTCTACGAGCTGAACCTCGAGGGTGCCCGGCTCGCGCGCCGCGCCTGCGACGAGCACGACGACGGGAGGCGCTTCGTCGCGGGCTCCATGGGCCCGCTGAACCAGACGCTCTCGCTCTCGCCGCGCGTGGACGACCCGTCCTACCGCGCGGTCACGTTCGACCAGGTGCGCGAGAGCTATGCCGAGCAGGTGCGCGGGCTCGTGGACGGCGGCGTCGACCTCCTGCTCGTCGAGACGATCTTCGACACGCTCAACGGCAAGGCCGCGATCATGGCCGCGCGGGAAGTGCTCGAGGAGAAGGGCGTCGACCTGCCGCTCTGGATCTCGGTCACGATCGTCGACCTCTCCGGGCGCACGCTCTCCGGCCAGACGCTCGAGGCGTTCTGGGCCTCGGTCGAGCACGCGCGGCCGCTCCTCGTCGGGGTCAACTGCTCGCTCGGCGCGCGCGAGATGCGCCCGCACGTGGAGGAGCTCTCGCGGCTCGCCGACTGCTACACGAGCTGCCATCCCAACGCGGGCCTCCCGAACGCCTTCGGGGGCTACGACGAGGGTCCGGACACCACGAGCTCGCTCCTCGAGGAGTTCGCCGAGAGCGGCCTCGTGAACCTCGTCGGGGGCTGCTGCGGCACGACGCCCGACCACACGCAGGCGATTGCCGAGGCCGTGCGCGGCCTCGCGCCCCGCGACGTGCCCGAGCGCCCGGGCGTCACGCGCTTCAGCGGCCTCGAGCCGTTCTCGATCTTCGAGGACGCGAACTTCGTCATGGTCGGCGAGCGGACGAACGTCACCGGCTCCGCCCGCTTCCGCCGCCTCA
>JBOHAK010000057.1:0-2387 GCA_050697795.1 Gaiellaceae bacterium | reverse complement strand
CGCTGGGACGAAGAGAAGGCCGCGTAGGCGGAGCCCCGCGGCGCGAAGTGGCCGTCGAAACGCAGGAGGTCGTCCGGCCAGAGCCAAGGCGGAAAGCCCGCCGGACCTTGGCGGGCTTCATTACGGCCGGCCTCCTGGCTCCGCCGGTGCTCTGGCTCGTCATCTTCTTCCTCGTTCCCGTCGTCCTGATCGCGCTCTACAGCGTCAACGTCTTCTCGCTCTATCCGGGCGGGCAGTACTTCACCCTCGACTCCTGGAAGAACTTCCTCGACGGCTCGCCCTTCCTCGACCTCTTCTGGAAGAGCATTCGCATCGCGCTGATCGTCTCGGTCGTGTCGGTCGTCGCCGCGTACCCGATCGCGTACTACCTGGCGCTGATCGCCTCGAAGCGGAAATACGTTCTGCTCCTGCTCATCCTCGCGCCGTTCCTCGTCAGCTACTTCCTCCGGATCCTGGCGTGGAAGGTGATCCTCGGCGACCAGGGCGTCATCAACAGCTTCCTCTACTGGACGAACCTGCGGGCCGACGGGGACGCGGTCTCCTGGCTCCTCTACAGCCAGTTCACCGTCATCCTGACGCTGATCTACGTCTACGTCCCGTTCGTGGCGCTGCCCATCTTCGTGGCGCTCGAGTCGCTCGACCGCCGCCTGCTGGAGGCGGCCGCGGACCTCGGCGCGAGCCGCTGGCAGGCGTTCAGGAAGGTGACGCTGCCGCTGTCCCTACCGGGCGTCATCGCCGCCTTCATCTTCGTCTTCATCCCGACGATCGGCGAGTACTTCACGCCTCTGCTCGTGGGCGGGGTCGAGGGGACGATGTTCGGCCAGGCGATCGCCGATCAGTTCGGCCAGAGCCTCAACTGGCTCAACGGCTCCGTCCTCTCCTTCTTCCTGCTCGTCGTGGTCGCTCTCCTCATGGGGATCTTCGCCCGCTACCTCACGATCCGCAGGGTGGCGACGGGGTAATGGCTGCGCCCCTGATGGACATCGCGGTCTCCCGCAACGGCCGGCGGCTGATGAACGTGTGGTTCGCGATCCTGCTCGTGTTTCTCTACGTCCCGCTCCTCTTGCTCCTCATCTTCTCGTTCAACGACAACAACCTGCCGGTCTTCCCCCTCCGGGGATTCACGACTGACGCCTACGAGGCGTTCGCGGCCAACCCCGAGCTCAAGTCCGCGATCGTGACGAGCGCCAAGGTGGCGGCGGTCTCGAGCCTGGTCGCCGTGGTGCTCGGGCTGCTGGCGGCGGTCGCGCTCGTCCGGAGGCGAGTCGTGGGGAAGTCCGCCGCGTCGGCGCTCCTCCTGAGCCCGCTCGTCGTCCCCTACATCGCCCTCGCGATCGGGCTCCTCGTCTTCTTCAACGAGACGAGCACGCCCCTCGGGATGTCCACGCTCGTCATGGGCCACGTCGTGGTCTCGATCCCGTACACGATCCTCATCCTCGTCCCGCGTCTGGAGCGCCTGGACATTCGGTTGGAGGAGGCGGCCCGCGACCTCGGCGCCGGAACGATGCAGACGTTCCGGCTGATCACCTTCCCGCTCGTCCTCCCCGCCCTCGTGTCCGCCTACCTCGTCGCCTTCGTGCTCTCGTTCGACGAGATCGTCATCGCGTCGTTCGTCGCGGGCGACACGACGACGTTCCCGCTCTACCTCTTCTCGCAGCTCCGCTTCCCGACGCTTCTGCCGCAGATGATCGCGGTCGCCTGCATCGTCATGGCCGCCTCGGTGCTCATCCTCGTGGGCGCCGAGATCGCGCGGCGCGTCGCCGAGCGCCGGCTGCTCGGCGAGGAGCCGGCGCAGACCGGGCCGGCGCCGACGGCGCAGACCGTGCCCGCACCGTAGCTTCAGTCGCCCGAGTGCGGGGCGGCCAGCACGGAGCTTCCGTGCAGCGGCCAGGTGAGGATGACGTCGCGACCCGACTCGACGCCGGGCTGCGGCTCGTCGTTCATGCGGTAGCTGACGACCCGGCCCAGCTTCGTGTCGACGTGGAACTGGGTCAGCGAGCCGAGGTAGATCACCTCGGCCACGACGCCCTCGAGCCGGGAGCCCTCCTCCGGGGCCGGCCGTCCCGACGCCGCGATGCGGATCCGCTCCGGCCGCACCGCGAGCTTGAGGGCGTCGCCCGCGCGGTGGCCGTTCGCCGCCTCGACGACGAGGCGCTCGGTCGGGGAGACGCGCGAGACGAGCTGCGCTCCCGCAACCTCGTCGACGCGGAAGTCGATTGCGTTCAGCGAGCCGATGAAGTCGGCGCAGAACGAGGTCACGGGCCGCTCGTAGAGCTCCCGCGGAGGGGCGACCTGCTCGACGACGCCGTCGTTCATGACGGCGATCCGGTCGGACATGGCGAGCGCTTCCTCTTGGTCGTGCGTCACGTAGACGAACGTCGTGCCGA
>JBOHAK010000056.1:0-2819 GCA_050697795.1 Gaiellaceae bacterium | reverse complement strand
CTCCGGACCCCACGCGCCCACGGCCTCGTGCGCCGAGCCGGTCGTCAGGCGCCGCTTGTCCGTGCTGTTCGGGAGCATGCTCCAGACGTCGTTGCTCCCGCCCGTCAGGCGTGTGAAGGCGATCCGGGTGCCGGTCGGCGACCACACCGGGCCCGTGTCGTCCACGTCGTTGAGCGTCAGGCGCCGGAGCCTCGTGCCGTCGGCGCGCGCGACGTGGAGCTCCGCATCCTCGCCGTCCCAGACCGTGAACGTGAGCCGCGAGCCGTCCGGCGACCAGGCCGGAGCGCCGATCGCCCGCGTGCTCGAGACGAGCCGCCGGTTCCGGCTCCCGTCCCGGCGCACGAGTCGCAGCTCGCTGCCGCTGGCGAAGTACCGCACCCAGGCGATCCAGCCCGTGGATGACCAGGCTGCGTGGTGGTCGTCGGCGGGGCTCCTCGTCAGGCGCCGGAGCCCGGTGCCGTTGGCCGCGACGACGAAGAGATCGGCGTTCGTCCGGCCGACGTAGCGCGTGAACGCGAGCCAGCTGCCGCCGGGCGCCCAGGCGGGCTCGACGTCGTCGACGGAATTTGTCGTCAGCCGGCGCCGGTGCGTGCCGTCGCTCCGCACGACCACGATCTCGAGCGACCCCACCGATCTGCCGTACTCGAACGCGATCAGGCCGCCGCGCGGCGCCCACGCCGGATTCGCCTCGGCCGCGCTCGTCCGGGTCAGCCGCCGTAAGCCGCCGCCCGCGGCGTCCACGCGGTAGAGCTCGTCCTGCCGGTCGAGGCGGCGGCGGACGAAGACCACGCGCGCGCCGGCCGGCGACAGGGCGGGGCTCACGTCGTCGATGGAGCCCGAGGTGAGCCGCTCCTTCTGGCTTCCGTCGCCGCGCATGACCCAGATGTGGGACGCCGACGAGCCCTGGCTGGAGTAGGCGATCGTGGTCGCGCCCGCGGCCGCGCCGGACACGGCGAGCCCTGCCGTCCCGACGGCGAGCGCGAGGAGCCGCTTCGTGCCTGGCACCCAGATCCTCCGAGGCAGTCATACACCGTCCGCCTGCGGCGGACAAGGGCCGGGCGACCCGCGCTCGACGTGACAGGATGAGGGCGTGCTCCTCGGCAAGCTCCTCTTCCGTTGGCTCTCGAACATCGTCGCCCTCTTCGTCGCCGCGTGGATCGTCCCGGGCGTCGGCTACGGGGACGACTTCTGGGTGCTGATCGTCGCCGGGCTCGTCTTCGCGATCGCGAACCTCGTCATCCGGCCGATCGTCATCCTGCTCGCCCTCCCCGCGGTCGTCCTGACGCTCGGGCTGGCGCTGCTCCTCATCAACGCGTTCATGCTCTACCTCACGGACTGGATCGTCCCGAGCTTCGAGACGGGGAGCTTCTGGTCGACGCTCGGCGCCGCGGTCATCGTGTGGATCGTCAACGTGATCCTCCACGCGGTGCTCCGCCCGGACGAGCGTGCGCGGCCGCTCGAAGCGCGTCGCTGAGCACCAACCTCGGGCTCAAGCGCCCCGCCTCACGGGCCGATTCTGTACCGATGGCCCCCGCGCACCGTTTGCAGGCCCTGCTCGAGCTGTCGAGGACGCTCTCCTCGAGCCTCGATCTGCGCGAGGTGCTGCGCGAGTTCGCGACGCAAGCCGCCCGGCTCACCGGCTCGACTGCCGCCGAGCTCTCCTCGTACGACCCGGCCCGCGGCGTCCTTGTCATGCTGGTCGAGTACCGCTACGGCGAGGACCAGATCACGGAGCGCGGAGGGCAGGTCTACGACCTCGTCGACTTCCCGGCCACGCGGCGCGTGATCGAGTCGCAGGAGCCGCTGCAGATCCGCGTGGCGAACCCCGACGACGACGCCGCCGAGCGAGCGCTCCTGGAGTCGCTCGGCCAGCGCTCGCTCCTCATGGTCCCGCTCGTCGCGCGCGGCGAGACGATCGGCCTGATGGAGGTCGTGGACGTCGACGACCGCGCCTGGGACGAGGTCGACGTGGACTTCTGTCGCGCCCTCTGCGACATCGTCGCGATCGCGATCCGCAACGCCGTTCTCTTCTCGGAGCTCCAGGAGTCCGCCGCGCGGGACAAGCTCACGGGCCTCTACAACCGGCGTCTGTTCGAGGAGCAGTTCGAGGCGGCGGTCGCACGCTGCCTGCGCTCCCAGGAAGCGCTCACCCTCCTCGTGGTCGACCTCGACGGGCTCAAGCGGATCAACGACCTCGGCGGCCACGTCTCCGGCGACCTCGCGCTGCGCACGCTGGCCGACGCGCTGCAGGCGTCCATCCGCGCGGCGGACGTCTCGTGCCGCCTCGGCGGCGACGAGTTCGCCGTCATCCTCCCTGGCTCCACGCCCGAAGACGCGGTGAAGGTGGCCGAGCGCGCGCAGGACGCGCTCGCCGAGATCGGGCGCGGCCAGTACAGCTTCTCCGGCGGGATCGCGCGGGTGACGCCCGCCCAGTCCTCCACCGAGGACGTCTACCGCTCGGCCGACCTCGCCGCCTACCGGGCGAAGGCGGCCGGCGGCGCGCGCACGCTGCTCGCGGTCGAGACGAAGGCCGTCTCCGAGAGCTAGGGCCGGGCCGCGAGCGAGGCGCGGGGCTGTTGCCCGCGCCGTTCCAGGTCGAGGCGCTCGTCGGCGTGCTCCACGAGGAGCGGGTCGTGCGACGCGCAGACGACCGCCGCGCCCGTCTCGCGCGCGAGCTCGAGGAGGAGGCGCGCGACCCCGAGCGCGTTCGCCAGATCGAGCCGGGCGGTCGGCTCGTCGGCCAGGAGGAGCCGTGGGCGGGCGGCGAGGGCCCGCGCGACCGCGACCCGCTCCCGCTGGCCGGCCGAGAGGTCGGCGAC